>JAJYGR010000308.1 GCA_021790655.1 Acidobacteriota bacterium
CCGACAGATACCTGGACAGCGTCGGAGGTCTGGCCGAAACCGTAGCCCACGATAGATCCAAGTTGGCCGCCTTCCGCCGTGGCAGCGTTTGCTGTGACTTCCAGAATAGTTGGTCCGTAGCTGAACCCCTCGGGCGCGATTCCCAGCCCCCCGCCACTGAGTAAGACTGTGAGATCCGCTGCACCGGGCGTGCTGGTTGGAGGGGTCGTGACCTGCACCTGGCTTTCTTGCCCAGCGGAAGGAGCACTGTAGGAAGCGTTCGTCCCAGCCGAAGTCCCGACATATATCTCTTTCAATGGAGGCGGATTTGTAAGGTTGGCCCCAGCAACGCTGCTGATGACGGTGCCGCCGGAGACTGTGCCTGTCGGTGGAGAAGCAGAGGTCATCTGTATGACGGCAGGCTGAGCGGAAACAGATTGAGAAGCGTCGAGGAAATCAACCCCGTGTCCCGTAGGCCCCACGATCAAGCCAGTGTCGTCAATTGCGGCGATCACCGGCCCGCTCTGCAGATCGCTGATTCTGAAACTGGGCACCCATCCAGTCTGGGTAAATGTAGTCGTATTGTATGCAGCTACGGCCCCAGACGATTGGTCCACGAGGTAAAGCGTCTTACCGTCCAGGCTCATCACTGCGCCAGAAGGCGCATTTGGCAGGGTGGAATTGGGAGCAGGTTGCGTAATCTGGCCTAGCAATTGAACAGTCTTCGCATCGAAGACCGCGACCCCATTCAGGTTGGAGGTGAGAAAAAAGCGCGTCCCATCTGGGGTCGGAATAATTTCCCTCACAAAGGTCGTTGGAGGGAAGACGCCCATAGTCGCGGTTTGCGTTGCCGGATCATAGGAGCAGACGGGTTCTCCACCACCCCCTTCATCGATCGAGGCCGCAAGGACCCTCGTCCTGTCGCCACTCACTGCGAAAGCGCCGATGTTCTGGATACCGGGACAGATGCTGGGCGTCTGAAGAGGTGACGAGGTCGGTGCCCCTAAATCCAAAGTATTTGTCACGGGGTCCCAAACAGCGGCACTTGGGGCCCCGTCCACGCTGAGACCCGATTGTGAGCCCAAAAGAGCAAGTCGCCCGTCCGCCAAGACGAATGCTTCCGTTGCAACATATCCGCTGGGCCCAATGGACGCTGAGGGAAAGCGTGTAGTCACCAGATTGGTTTGCGTGCTGATTTGATAAATGTCGCCCAGCAAGGTGGCGGCATACAACGTATTGGTCAAGGGTAAAATGTCGATGCCCCAGGCGTACGGAACTGAAATTTGTGCAATCTCTATCTCTTGCATTGCATCGAAGACATCGATTTCATTCAAGAATGGATTGCTAACGTAGAACTGCTTATGTACGGGGTCGTATACGGTGAAATGTGGCGGAGCATATTCCAGCGAATTTGGGTTGTAGTAGGAATCTGTTCGCAGATAACGCGAACGAATAGGCGCGTGTGAGCCGGAGGCCTGTGGAATCAGATCGAGGGCTACCTTCACGCTGTGGCTAAGGCCGGTTGCGGTTCCCTGAAATGTGATGGTGGTGGTTGCAGGTACAGTTGTCGCCGCAACGCTGATTGTCACTTGTTGTGGGGACCCAGAAGCAACGGTGAAGGTCGAAGGAGTTGCAATCACACCTGTGGGCAGTCCGCTGACTGTAACGCCAACGGAGCCGCCAAATCCATTGATGGCTGAAATGGCCACCGTGCATGTCTGGCTGCCGCCGAGTCCGATCGTCAAACTCTGTGGGCTTGCGGTGATGGAGAAATCTGGAGCGGGAGGAGTGGGCGCCGTGGATCCTCCAGTGCTGGTGCCACCTCCACATCCGATCAAGTTAAGCGCAAAAAGCGCCAAAAAAGCAAAGCCCGATTGTCGTAGCAATGCAATTCTCCTGCTTCCGCCGAAGTCTCAGTCAGAAACCCTCGCACTGTCATGCGAAACGGAACCCACCAGAACGAAATATTTCTACTTCTTACAGCAAGGTTGTTTCACAGCGTAAATGGAAATATCCGTAAATGACAAGCAATTAAATTGCTGCCAGCCAGTCGGTCCCGAAGAGACTTGCCGTTGTCGCAAGCTGACAACATGAATCCACAGCGTTACCTCCAAGTCCGCTTTGTTTCGTTCAGATCGCACATTTCAATGGGCAATTTGGTTACACTGGTGTCCCGGTCCTGGGCCTCCAGGGATCTAAGATGTTCAGCCGGTTTTAGCGGATTGTGTGCAGCGAATGTGCGCGCAGAGAGCAGGCATAGCCGGAGATGAAATCCAGAGCGCCCAATTCCGTTTCCTCAGTTGAAGCAAACCCTGCGGCAAATAACGCTTCCTCGTAACTTATGTCTTTCCCCGTCGGCTGTCGGAGCGTCAGCCGACGGGCTGGGTTTGTAAGCACTCGGCCACAATGCCGAAAGAAAGTTTGGATATCGGACATGGCAAACCCGGTTACTTCAGACCCACCCTTGTTGCAAGTAGTAGGAATTTTAGAACGCATGTCATCGGTAAATTTGTTACACTTCGCTTCTGAAAGACTTCTTACGTTAGCTCCAGCAATTCCGTTTCAGGGCATCGCGCGTTGTTGTGCGCGCGAAGAGAGAGCAGGCGCAGTTGAAGACGAAATCCAAAGCGCCCAAGTCGTTTTTCTCCGCTAAAGAAAGTCCTACAGAAAAAAACGCCTCCACGCAAACTATCACATTCCCCGTCGTGGCCGTTGGGGCCTCTGCTGGTGGCCTCGAAGCATACACGGACTTCTTTCACGCTTTGCCGGTTGATACCGGAATGGCGTTCGTACTGATCCAGCATCTTGCCCCGAGCCATCACAGCCTGCTGGCGGAAATCCTTTCCAAGGCCACCAGGATGCCAGTCGAAGAGGTCAAGTCAGGGACCAGGATAAGGCCCAATCGCGTCTATGTGATTCCTCCCGACGCTTTCATGGCGATCGCCGCGGGCGTCTTCACTCTGACACCGCGCAGTAAAGAACCGGGCCAGCATTTATCCGTCAATTTTTTCATGCGATCCCTGGCGGCGGAGCGCAAGAGCGGAGCGATTGGCATCGTCCTTTCGGGTACCGGGGCCGATGGCGCATTGGGCGTGGCGGACATCAAGGCGGAAGGGGGCATTACCTTCGCCCAGGAACCTGCCTCGGCAAAGTACGATGGCATGCCGCGCAGCGCCATCGCCTCCGGGTGCGTGGATTTTATTTTGCCTCCAAAAGGAATTGCAAAAGAACTGGAGCGGATCCATCGCCATCCTTATGTGAGCCATGTGGGTCGGGTCAAGGATGAAACCGCCATCGAACGCTCTCTGGCTGGCGAGGATGATTTCAGCAGGGTACTCAATCTGTTGCGAAAAGTGAGCGGCGCCGATTTTTCCCAGTACAAGCCCAATACCATCTACCGGCGCGCCATGCGGCGCGTGATGATCCTTAGACTGGACTCACTGGGCGAATACGCGAAGTATTTGAAGGAGCATCCAGAAGAAGGACTCAAGTTGTATGACGATGTTCTCATCCCCGTGACCAGCTTCTTCCGCGACCTTGAGACCTTCGAGGCATTGAAGAGTCACATTTATCCCGCCATCGTGAAGGACAAAGGCAATAAAGGCACCATCCGAATGTGGGCGCCGGGCTGCTCGACGGGGGAAGAGACCTACTCGCTGGCCATGACCCTGCTGGAGTTTCTGGGTGAGAAGGCCCCCAGTTTCCATGTGCAGATATTCGGGACCGACCTGAACGAAAAGGGCATCCAGAAAGCTCGCACCGGACTGTACCGAGAAAGCATCGCGGACGAAATATCGCCGGAGCGTATGCGGCGCTTCTTCATCAAGGAGACAAATGGTTACCGCATCAACAAGGCGGTGCGCGACATGTGCGTCTTTGCGCGGCAGAACCTGGCATACGATCCACCGTTTTCGCAGATGAACCTCGTCGCTTGCCGCAACCTGCTCATCTATCTGGGACCGGAGCTGCAAAAGAAAATCATCCCCATCCTGCACTACGCGCTGAAGCCCTCCGGGTTTCTGTTGCTGGGAAGCTCGGAGAGCATATCCGGCTTTCCCAGCCTGTTCTCCACGGTGGACAAGAAGTTCAAAATCTATGCCAAAAAAGCGGTCGCCTCGCGCTTGCATTATAACTTTTCCCAGACCCGTTATCCCATTGGAAGCGGAGTGGATGTTGTCAACAAGGCGCGGGTGTCCCAAGGTTCGCAGGAACGCAAACTGGACTTAGAGGTGGAGGCCGATCGTCTTGTTTTGAAGCACCACGCCCCGGTCGGAGTGGTCATCAACAATGCGATGGAAGTGGTCCAGTTTCGCGGACGCACGACCCCTTATCTGGAGCCCGCGCCGGGTAAACCGAGCCTGAATCTGCTGAAGCTGGCGCGAAATGGACTGGCGTTGGAGATGCGATCGTTAATCGGCGCCGCCAGGAAAAAGAATGCGTCTGCCAGCAAAAACAATATAACGTTCGATGGAAACGGTCATAAGAGGGTCTTGAACATTTCTGTGTCTCCGCTGGGGGGCAAGAACCCATCGGAGGAAGAGCGTTATTTTCTGGTGTTGTTTGAGGATGTTACAAAGATTTCCGGCCCAGCGGAAAAGGTAACAGCCAAACCTGGCACGGCGAAGGGCCGGGAATTCACGCGCCTGAAGCAGGAACTTGCTACCACGCAGTCCTCCCTGCGCGCCGCCACCGAGTCGGAAGATGCCGTGCGGGAAGAATTCCAATCGGCAAACGAGGAAATACTGTCGGCGAATGAGGAACTGCAAAGCACCAATGAAGAGCTGGAAACCTCAAAAGAAGAACTTCAGTCCGCCAATGAGGAGTTGAACTCGCTCAACAACGAGCTTGGCCACAAAAACGCCGAACTCCACGATTTGAACAACGACCTTTCGAACTTCCTGAACAGCACAAAGATCCCCGTCGTCATGCTGGATCGCAATCTCCTGATACGCCGTTTGACTCCAAGCGCCGACCTGTTGGTGAAGGCAGTCTCGTCCGATGTGGGCCGTCCGATCGGGGACATTCGACTCAATATCAAAGTACCGGACCTGGAAGAGATGATCGCGAAGGTATTGGAGAGCCTACAGCCAGTTGAGCGCGAAGTACAGGACCTGCAGGACCGCTGGCATTCCTTGCACATTCTCCCTTATCGGACGCTGGACAACAAGATCGATGGCGTTGTGCTGGTACTGCTGGATATCGACGCAATGAAAAACGCCAACGAGCGGCTCCGGCATTCGGCGGAATTCCTCCGCGGAATGATCGATACGATAAGAGAGCCGCTGCTGGTGCTTGACGCGGAGCTTCGAGTCATCGCAATCAATAAGTCTTTCCAGAGCATTTTCAAGGTTTCGCAGGACCAGACAGTCAGACAATACTTATTCAAGCTTGGCGATGGGCAGTGGAACATCCCCAAACTACGCGAGTTGCTGGAGGAAGTTTTGTCCAAACGCCAGGCCGTGACGGACTTCGAGGTGGAGCATGACTTCGAGAATCTAGGCCGCAGAAAGATGCTGTTGAATGCCCGGACTCTTGTCCAAACGATGGATCGGCAGCCGATGGTCCTGCTCGCCATCGAGGACATCACCGACCGGAAACGCACGGAAGCAGCTTTGATCAAATCGGAGAAACTGGCTGCATCTGGGCGGCTGGCCGCTGCATTGGCGCATGAGATCAATAATCCATTGCAAGCGGTCACCAATCTGATGAGCTTATTGCAAGCGTCGGAGAAGCTTAACGAGCAGGACCGAAGCTATGCGGCGATGGCGATCGAGGAACTTGACCGGGTAACGGA
Organism: Acidobacteriota bacterium; assembly: GCA_021790655.1. GTDB lineage: Bacteria > Acidobacteriota > Terriglobia > Terriglobales > Acidobacteriaceae > JAKAAZ01. The sequence goes on from JAJYGR010000308.1 coordinate 5,774, forward strand.
TTTGACACGCCAGTCCTTGAGCTTTTTCAGAGAGGTCGCTGCGCCCAGAGCGGTCAACATTGAAGAGACGCTCGAAGGCATTTTGAAACTGTACAGCCAACGGATCGAATCGAAAGGAATCAAGGTAAGAAAGCAGTATCTGACGCGCGAAACAATCAGCAGCTATCCGGGAGAAATTCGCTAGGTAGTCGCTACTCTTCTGGTGAACGCGATGGATGCTACCAGGACAGGTGGGACCATTTCTATCCGCGTCCGCAAAGCCGCCAATGGGAGCAAACCGGCGGTTGACGGGGTCCGGATTACGATTGCAGATACTGGTGTCGGAATCCCCGCGAAGAACAAGGTCCGGCTCTTTGAACCATTCTTTACCACCAAGGGGGAGCAGGGGATCGGCCTTGGCCTGTGGGTTGCGTACGGAATCATTAACAGGCTTGGCGGCTCGATCCGTATGTACAGTAGCGTGCGCAAGGGAAAGAGCGGGACATGTTTTTCCATCTTTCTTCCAACCCGCATTCCAAATAAGGTTTAGAGCTATACCGGCAATGTCACGAAGCTTGGTAGCAGCTTTCCATCGATGCATTCCAGAATCCCCACGGTGATGGGAAGACGAAAACGTTTTGGCCCGGCGCTGCCTGGATTGAAGTAGAGAACTTCATCTTTCCATGCGGTCTCCGGCTGGTGGGTGTGGCCGAAGATCACGGCGGCGATGCCTGCGGCCTGTGGGTGCAGATCGAGGTCCTCTTGCCGGTGCACCAGATAGAACAACTTGCCAGCAAGCTCGACCGCCTGGGTCGCTGGCAGCGCTCCGCAGGCGCCGGTGCGATCGACATTGCCACGAATCGCCGTGACCGGCGCAATCTTTCGCAGAGCTTCCAGAATTTCATCGTCGCCGACATCGCCAGCGTGGAGAACATGCGCGCACCCTGCGAGCGCGTAGACAGCTTCTGGACGCAACAGCCCGTGCGTGTCGGAAATTACGCCAATCCGCATGTCAATAGTTTGCACTGACGCCGACGGCAATCCGAGTGCGTGGGTCGAGTTGGTCGCGGAGGCTGTCGCCGATGAAGTTGAACGACAGAACTGCGAGCATGATGGCGATGGCAGGGAAGATGACCATGTGCGGCGCGTCGAAAAGGTGCGCGCGGGCATCGTTCAGCATGACTCCCCAACTGGGCATGGGTGGGGGCACGCCCAGGCCGAGAAAGCTGAGAGTGGCTTCCGCCAAGATGGTTCCCGCCATGCCAATGGCCGCCTGCACCATGACGGGCTGGATGATATTGGGCAGAATGTGGCGGGTCATAATTCGCAGGTCGGTGGCGCCCATGGCCCGGGCGGCCTCGACAAATTCGCGTTCCCGCGCGGCCAGCACCTGGGCGCGCACCAGGCGCGCGTACCCCACCCAGCCGGTAATGGAAAGCGCCAGCACCAGATTGAACAGGCCCGGCCCCAGAAATGCCACCAGCGCAATGGCGATCAGAATGCCGGGCAGAGCCATAAAGGTATTCATCAGGAAGACGTTCAAAAATGCGTCGAGCAAACCGCCGTAGTATCCGGCGATTGAGCCTAGAATCAGCCCCAAAAACAGGGCAATACTGACCACAGAGGTGGCAACCAGCAGCGAAATGCGCGTGCCATAAATGACGCGCGAAAGGATGTCGCGGCCCAATTCATCGGTGCCGAACCAGTGCGCGGGCGACGGGGACAAGAGGCGGGCGTGCAGATGGATGGCTGCCGGATCAGCGGGCGCAATCCATGGCGCAAAAATAGCGAACGCCACGAAAACTGCCAATAGCGTGGTCCCAAGAATCGCGAGTGGCTGAAAACGCAATGCACGCATCCAAGTGATTGTAATCGAGATGCAAGTTGGCGGTGCGGGAGAAAAACTATGGGCCAAACCTTGAAGGACCAACTGTGTAAAGTCAGGAAAAAATCAAATTTGGGACGTGCCAGTGGTATCGTAAGGACATTGATTTCAATGGATTTGCACAGGCTGCCCGGATAGACGATCGAAATGCATCCAATGGTATGTGTATAGAGTTCCGGTTCGCAGGGATACGATAGCGAATCGATCTTCCAGAAGTGCAACTTTTGGCTGGAGTTTACAGGACGCACTCGTGATGGATTGGCAACAAAAAATAATCTTTGTCTCCCCCTTTTTTTATCCGGAATTGATTTCTACCGGGAAAGCGAATCAGCATTTGGCGGAGGCGTTCGTGGCTGAGGGCCACGGAGTCACTGTCGTCTGCTCGCACCCGTTGTACCCGGCGTGGGTGCCAGTGCATAGCAATGCAAAGATTCGCGGAATAAAAATTTTGCGTGGCGGGGCGCGGATGCGCTACCCGAAGGCGATGCCGCTGCGAAGGCTGCTGCTGGAGGGATGGTTTGCGCTGCATGCCTGTACCCGCGTGTGGCGTTTGCGCCAACGGGCGGACGTCGTGGTCAGTGTTCTGCCGCCGAGTTTGTTCGCCTTCTTCCTGGACTGGCTTCTGCCGCGGCGCATTCGACGCGTGGCGGTCATCCACGATTTACAAGGGGTGCTGGCTGCGCAGGAAAAGAGCGTCCCGCGACGCGCCATTGTTCGTTTGATCCACGCAGTGGAAAGCCGTGTGTTTCGAGCGCAGGAACTGTGCATCTTTTTTTCGCGCGACATGGCGCAGGTGGCGCAAGAGGCGTACCAGCTTGATCCATCGCGGGTCGCAGTGCATTATCCGTTCATTAGTCTCTCAGTGGAAAATGAGCCCACGAAGCAGCGCTTGATAGGAATGTTTCCTCCTGACAAGCGGCATGTAGTGTATTCCGGCGCGCTGGGATACAAACAGAATTCGCAGCAGTTGGTGGCCTTCCTGCAAATCGCTGCCCGACGGTATTCAGATGTGCAGTTCCATGTGCTATCGGGTGGCCCGTTTTTTAATGAGCTGCGCACCCAGTACGAAAAGATACCCGGATCGCGCGTTCACTTTCATCCGCTAGTGGATGAACAGGACCTGGCCGAACTCTATGCGCGTTCCGCAATCCAGGTGATTCCGCAGGCGGAAGGAACGGAGATCGCCGCGTTGCCCTCGAAGCTGCCCAACCTGCTGGCTGCGGGTGTGCATTTGCTGGCGATCTGTAGCGAGGACAGCGAAGTGGGACGGCTGGTTCGCCAGGCCGGAACAGGATCGATTGTCGAACGTTGGGACCAGGAGTTATTTCTGAAACGACTCGACGAAGCGTTGGAAATTGTACAGCGCGAATCTGCATTGGAACGCCGAGCGCGGGTCGAGCCGCTGCTGGACCAGTTCTCCGTGGCCAATCTGGTGCAACTGGCCCTTGACGCAGAAATGGCAGCGGACAAGAGCAAAAAGAAGACAAGCATGTCAATTACCGTGGAAGAACAGGCGGAGACACACGCATGATGGTGCGGACGTGTGTGATTTTTGGAGGTACTGGCTGCATCGGAACACATTTCGCCAAACATCTGCTGGAGCATACTCAAGTCGAGCGTATCTATCTGGCAGATATAAGTCCGCCTCGCAAGGAGGCGTATGTACAGCCATTGTTGCCATGGATGCAGCAGGGGCGCGTTGCTTACACGCCTTGTGACGTGCGGCAACCGCTGGACTCTGCGGAACTACCCCAACATGCCGACCTGATCGTCAACCTGGCGGCGGTGCATCGCGAGCCAGGCCACGAACCGCGCGAATATTATGAGACGAACCTGCCGGGTGCGGAACATGTGTGCGCCTACGCCTCCCGGGCCGGGTGCTTGCAAGTGGTTTTTACCAGCAGCATTTCTCCTTACGGTTCGAGCGACGCGATGCGCAATGAAGACTCGTTGCCTGTACCGGAGACGCCCTATGGCAGCTCGAAGCTGGCTGCGGAGAAGATCCATGCTGCATGGCAACATGCCGATCCAAATCGCAGGCTGGTGGTGTTGCGACCCGGAGTGGTTTTTGGACCGGGCGAGCATGCCAATGTCGCGCGGTTGGCCCGTAGCCTGGCGCGCGGATATTTTCTGTACATGGGAAATCGTTCGACACGGAAGGCTGGCGTCTACGTAAAAGAACTTTGCCATGTCATGCAGTTTGCGCTGGAGTTTCAGGCCAGAACGGGCAGTCCTGTGTTGATGTGGAATGTGTCGATGGACCCACCACCGATGCTGGAAGAATTTGTGAACGCCATCTGTTCTGCGGCAGGCTACAAAAAGCCGCGACTATCTTTGCCGCGCAGCTTACTCGTCTCTGCTTCCTATCCGGTGGCTAGAGTCGCGAAGATCTTTGGAGTGCGGCACCCTATCAATCCTGTTCGAATGCGAAAAATTTCACAGCCTACCCATATTGAGCCACATCGGCTGCGCGCTGCCGGCTATAACTTTCGCTATACCCTGGAGCAGGCCATGGCAGATTGGAAACACGACGCGCCAGAGGATTTTCCTGGCTAGAGAACAGGCAGGGACGTGCATATCCGCCATTCGTATTTAGTATGAAGTATGGGTTGATGCAAACACGAGAGTGGCTTCGATTTGGAGTTCAGATGCTATGAAAGATCAGGCAATGCGCGCATCCAGCAGTGTGTTCGTCGCGGGGCATCGCGGGCTTGTGGGTTCCGCAATCTGTCGCCGACTGGTCGCTGGGGGATACAAAAACTTAGTGTTGCGCGCGCGCGCGGAACTGGATTTGACGGAACGAACAGCCGTATGGGAATTTTTTGCAAGACAGCGCCCTGAGTATGTGGTCCTGGCCGCGGCCAAAGTTGGCGGCATTCACGCCAACGATACCTATCCCGTCGACTTTATCAGTGAAAATCTTCTCATCCAGTCGAATGTCATCGACGCATGCTTTGAGTTTGGCGTACAACGTTTGCTCTTTCTTGGTTCCAGTTGCATCTATCCCAAGCTTTGCCCGCAACCGATTCGCGAGGAGTATTTGTTGACAGGACCGCTGGAGCCGACCAACCGTCCGTATGCAGTCGCTAAAATTGCTGGAATTGAACAGTGTTGGGCTTACAACCGCCAATACAATACAAAGTTTTTGGCAGCCATGCCGACCAATTTGTATGGCCCTGGAGACAATTTCGACCTGCATCGTTCGCACGTCTTGCCAGCGCTGCTTCGCAAGGTTGCGACCGCCAAGGCAAAGCGTGCCAGCCATGTCGAAGTATGGGGTACAGGGACGCCACGAAGAGAATTTCTTTACAGCGAAGACCTTGCGGAAGCCTGTGTTTTTTTGCTGGAGATGCCCCAGGACCGATTCGAGACCTTGCTTGACAATGATCAGGCGCCGCTCGTCAACATTGGCGTCGGGGAAGATGTTACGATTCGCGAGCTGGCGGAGCTGATCTGTCGCGTGTTGGACTATCAGGGAGAATTGGTCTTCGACTCGACACAGCCCGATGGTACTCCGCGCAAACTGCTCGATGTCAGCCGGATGAGAGCACTCGGATGGAAGCCGCGGATCGGCCTGGAAGAGGGAATCCAGCGCACCTATGCGGCAGCGAAGGACAGCTTCGTGTCTGCTGGCATGTAAGTCTACGAGTTGGCCTGCAAAAGTAACAGGAAGCTTTGATTTCAAAAAAAGATTGGACGATCATGCAGTCACTTTGTCCCAGCAGGAATATTTTTCTCGCGATAATTGCTCTGGCGCTGTCATTTTTTATGCGATCGATGTCGGCCCACGCCGCAGTGGGTGGAAGCAGAATGAACGCGGAAGAGCAGCGTGCTGCGGCAGAACTTTTCCAGGCTGCCAATCAGGACCGTGGACCCAGACATTTACAGCCGCTGCACCTGGACGCCGAGCTGACGGAGGCCGCATGGCGACACGC
>JAJYGR010000033.1 GCA_021790655.1 Acidobacteriota bacterium
TTGTATAGGCCAGCGCATCCTCGATATTGTCGTAACTCAAATGAAAATCGCAGCCGAGTCCGAGCGCCAATCGGTCACCCAGGTTCTGCTGCAAACAAGCCAGTCGCTCCGCGTTTACTTCCGGTAGGAAGCGATATTCGCTGTTTGCATGTGGCGTACACACGACGTGCGTGATGCCGTCCTCGATGGCGATCTCCGCCATTTGCAGCGAAGTTTCCAGGTCAGGCGACCCGTCGTCGAGCGCGTAAAGCAGGTGATGATGGACATCAATCATGGAATGGACCATATTTTTCGCAAAAGTTGTTCATTGCATTGCCAATGCACTCACCATGGATTGAAAAATACGCAGCCCGTCAGCAGACCCCAGTATTGCCTCGCTCGACCGGTCCGGGTGTGGCATCATTCCCAGCACATTGCGCCCTTCATTTAAGATGCCGGCAATGTTCGACAGGGAACCGTTCGGATTGGCTGCCGCCGTCACTTTTCCGTCCTCGCTGGCGTAGCGGAAGGCAATGCGACGCTGCGCTTCCAGTTGTTGCAGGGTCGCGGTATCGCAGAAGTAGTTGCCCTCCATATGGCCAATGGGAATCTTCAAGACCTCGCCTTCGCGCAGTTGATTGGTGAAGGGAGAGTCCGTTGTTTCCGCGCGCAGATACACCTGCTTGCAGATATACTTCAGTCCGGCATTGCGCATCAGCGCGCCCGGCAACAGCCCGCTTTCTGCGAGGATTTGAAATCCATTGCAGATGCCCAACACTAGGCCGCCGGATGCGGCAAACCTCTTTACCGACTGCATAATAGGCGCGAAGTGTGCAATCGCGCCGGTACGGAGATAGTCTCCATAGGCGAAACCGCCGGGTACCAGGATCGCGTCACACTGTTCAAGATCCGAGCTTTCGTGCCATAAAAAAGTCACGGGCTTCCCGATGACATCGGAGATGACATGGTACGTGTCCTGATCGCAGTTTGAGCCGGGGAAGACGAGAACGCCAAATTTCATTTGCATGTAGTTTAGCAGTCGTGGAGTTTGGATAAAATCCAGCCGTAGCGCTTGGATAGAATCGTAGAACGATGATCCGCATGGATAGACGTGAAGAGACGCTGACACTTGGAACAGGGCCCGGTCCGCTTCGTAAAGCCGGAGGCGCGCTGGTCAACTGGTGGCGCGCCATCACGATGGACGCTCTGCTGGTCGGTATTCTGTGGTTCATCGGACTGTCGCTGCTACACGTTCCATGGGCGCCGTTATGGGCGGTCCTCGGCGGCCTGGCCCAACTGATTCCGCACATTGGCGGGATGCTGGCGCTAATCGGCCCCACGCTCAGCCTGCTGTTCGCCGGGCGTAGCTGGGAACAGTTTGGACTGCTGTTATGCCTCTACGCAGCCATCGTTTTCATCGACCAGCTTTTGCTGCAACCGTGGCTGATGAAGCGCACTGCGAAAGTGCCGATCTGGGCCTCTATCCTTGGGCCGATTGTTCTCGGCATCATCATTCCATTTTGGGGAGTTTTGCTGGCCCCGCCGCTGCTCGCGGTCGTCTTTGCTTTTCGCAAGCCGAAGCCGCTCAAACAGTCCTGATTTGGCGTGGTAAAATCTACGTTTGCGTGGATTGTTTGTACCTGCAATTGCATCCATCCAGTTAAAGTCATCAACGAGGTTTTTCCATGTCCGGCCATTCAAAATGGGCGACCATTAAACACAAGAAGGGCGCGACCGACGCCAAGCGCGGTAAGACCTTTACTCGCCTCATCAAAGAAATCACCATGGCAGCCCGGTCCGGCGGCGGAGACCCGGACAGCAATCCTCGACTGCGCGGGGCCATTGCCGCGGCCAAGGCGGAGAACATGCCTGCGGACAACATCAAGCGCGCCATTCAACGCGGCACCGGCGAACTGGAAGGCGCAGCCTACGAAGAGATCACATTTGAAGGCTATGGGCCGGGCGGCGTCGCGGTGATCGTCGAGGCGACGACGGACAATCGCAATCGGACGGTAAGCGAAATTCGTCATGGCTTTTCAAAAAATGGCGGAAACCTCGGCGAATCCAATTCCGTTTCCTGGATGTTCTCAAAAAAGGGTCTGATCTCCATTGCGAAGTCCGCCGTGGATGAAGAAAAGCTGATGAACCTCGTGCTCGAAGCAGGCGGCGATGATATACGCGATGAAGGCGACTCCTGGGAAATTATCACGGAGCCGGCTGCTTTCGATGCGGTCGCGACGGCCGTCAAAGGTGCAGGGATTGCAACGCAGATGGCAGAAGTAACTCTGCTGGCCTCTACTTACACCAAGCTGGAAGGCGCTACTGCATCCCAGATGATTCGTCTGCTGGAAGCGTTGGAAGACCAGGACGATGTGCAGAACGTCTACTCGAATTTTGATATGGATGCCAAGCAACTCGAAGAAGTTGCTGGATAAGCCGAGCCATTCCGTTGGACGCAATATTGTCCGGCGGTTTGAGATCGATTGCTACAAACAAGTGGAGTTCTCTTGAAGAAGCAGATTGTTTTTGCAGTTGTGTTTTTGCTTGGCCTTTCCGGTATTTCTTTCTCGCAAACCAGCCAACCCGCTCAAACAAGTTCGCAGTTCACGCCTTCACCCGCCGCACAGTCGGCGGCCAGCAGCGATCCGGTTCATTCCGTGATGCAGAATAAACCCTGGGACCGTGGCACCTTTATCGATGGCGGTTTCGGGACGACCGGAGAAACCAGCGACCACTTTCTGAATGCCGGTTTTCGGCTGGGCAAAGTGCTGACCTCCACAGCCGGCCCCGGTATTCTGCGCGGCCAGTTTGAATATGCAATCCAACTGATTCCATACTGGCAATCCTTTACGCCGAAGACGACCTACTTTCTCACCTCTGGAAATCCGCCGCAGACGCGACAGGTCACCACTGGCGGAACGTATACCGGGTTGAGCATAACGCCCATCCTTTTGCGCTGGGACCTGGTCCGTTGGAAGCGCGTCATGCCGTGGCTACAAGGTGGCGGCGGTCTGATCTGGACCAACCATAAATATCCTCCGAACGGTCCGCGCGGCACCAGCGTCTGGAATTTTGAGCCGCAATTCGGCGTCGGCATTCATTACTTTGTAAAGCCTCGGCAGTCCATCACGTTTGGCGCGAATGCCGTACATATTTCCAACGCCAGCCTCGGCGATGCCAATCCGGGCGTCAACGCGACCGTCCAACTCCAGATTGGCTACACCTGGTGGAAGTAATGAGCGCCACCGTATGAACACAAAAGAATCCATCATCGAGTGTGTGCCCAACTTTTCCGATGGCATGCATCCAGAGGTTGTTCGCAATATCGTTCGCGCCATGCATGTTGATGGCGTTTCCTTACTCGATTATTCTCTCGATCCAGATCATAACCGCTCCGTCGTGACGGTTGCCGGTGCACCTGGACCCATTCTGGAAAGTGCGTTGCGCGGCGTGCAGAAGGCTGTCGAGTGCATCGATCTGACTGCGCAGCACGGCGTCCATCCACGCATTGGGGCGGCGGATGTCATTCCACTGGTCCCTCTCCGCAACATTTCTCTGCCGGAGTGCGCCGCGCTGGCGCACCAGTTGGGACAGGAGATATGGAAGCGCTATCACGTTCCGGTGTATTTTTACGAGGCGGCTGCATTGCGCCCGGATCGGCGTCTACTGGAAGATGTTCGCAGCGGCCAATTTGAGGGTTTGCGCAAACAGGTAAAGCAAGACGCAGCCCGGCGTCCGGATGTCGGCGGCCCTTCGCTGCATCCCACGGCGGGAGCCAGCGCGGTGGGCGCGCGACAACTTTTGATCGCGTGCAACGTTTATCTGAATACGGCCAACGTCGGGGTCGCGCGAAGTATTGCCAGAGAGATTCGCGCATCGAGTGGCGGAATGGACGGCCTGAAGGCAATGGGCGTCCTGGTCCGCGGCCATGCTCAGGTCTCCATGAATATTACAGATTTTCGCGCTACGCCCATCAGCCGGGTCTATCAAGCGGTGAAGAGCGCGGCGGCAAAACTTGGGGTGCAGCCGGAAATTGTCGAACTGATCGGATTGGTCCCGGAAGCAGCGGTGGAGCAGGACAGTGAATGGATACAGATGGCCTCCAACTTCTCAACCGCGCGGACCCTGGAGCGTAGACTGGAAGTACCACTTGTATGGCCGTAATGACGTGGATTCAAGAGAATGCTGGTTTGCCCGAGGGTAGCAAATTCTGCCGAAAAGAATCTGACAAGACTGTCCCGGCGTTACAAATAAGTGCGCGTATTCAATACGCAAAGGAGTATCACATGGATCGTTGGAAAAAAAATTTGGGCAATGCTCTGGGCACCTTGGCCCTGGTTGTTGCTGCCCTGCCAGCTTCTGCTTCTCCCCTGGCCGCTGAGTCGCAGGCCGCAGTCCCCAAGGACCTGCAACAACTGATCGTAGTGGACTATCAGGCAATGGAGAACTCCGATATTGCCATGAAACTGCGGGACAAAGTTTTGCCGCCAGAGCTGAAACGGTTACAAGATGCGTTGCAGCACTCCGGGATGAACGTCAACAGGAGTGTAACGCAGTTGGCCTTTGCCTCCTACCGTGTGTCGGGCCAGGATGGGTCCCGTATCGTCGGCATCGCAAGCGGTCAGTTTCCGGTACAGGACTTTCTCGACAGGTTCAAAAAGCAACACGTCAAGGGCACTCAGGTCCGCAATGAGACGATCTATCCCATGGGCGCCACCGGCCTCAGCGTGGTCTTTCTGGATCAGACCACCATGGTCTTCGGCTCGTTGGAATCCATCAAAGACTCACTCGATGCGCGGGATGGAATAACACCAAGCTTTCTGACCAACAGCACCATGCAGAATCTGATTCCTGTACTGCAGGATGCTGCTGTCTGGAGCATCCTCGACCAAAAAGGCACGCAGACGATGATGAAGTCGGTGCTGGGGCAGGCCTCCCAGGTGGCGGATTTCAGCACGGTGAAGAACAGTCTGCAAGGTTCGCGCTACACCATGGATTTCGATCAGGGAGTGAAGTTCAATCTGGATGTGATCACGCCCGATTCCGTGACCGCCGCGACCATGTCTTCTCTGATGAGCGCGGCGGCCCTGTTTGAAAAAATGAACGCCACGCCTGTGGAAAGCCAGGCCATCAACGCGACCAACATTACTTCCAGCGGAAACATTCTGGAAGTGCGTTTTGCCACCACGGATGACAATTTCGCGACACTGCTGAATTCGCAGTTGTTCCAGTCCGTGATCCACTAACGCCAATCTCCACGGATGTATAGCCGGGTGCCCCATCCTTGTGCAGCAAAGGTGGGATTGTCTATCAGCCTGGAAGATTTCTCATCCCACCCTACGCGTGAAATCCGCGAAAGATGGGGCATCGGATTGTTAGCTAACTCGTATGCGGCGCAAGCGATACTTCGCGTTCCGCCACGATGCGACCATGATGCAATTCGACGATGCGGTCGGCCATCTGCGCCATTTCCGGGTCGTGCGTGACCATCAGGATCGTATGGCCGAGTTGGTTCAGCGAACGTAAAAGCCCAGTGACGATTTGTTGATTTGCCGCATCGAGATTGCCGGTCGGTTCGTCGGCCAGCAGCACTGGGGGCTGGTTGATCAATGCGCGCGCGATGCAGACGCGTTGCTGCTCGCCACCGGAAAGTTCGCTTGGCAGGTGTCCGGCGCGGTCGCCCAGGCCGACGCGTTCCAGTGCGGCCATGGCTTCTTTCCTGTCTGTCATGCTGTGAAAATACTGCGCCAGCATGATATTTTCGAGTGCAGACAAGTAGGGAATCAGATGAAATTGCTGGAAGATGAAGCCCACAGTTTCCGCGCGGAACTGGTCGAGTTCTTTGCGTGACAGAGTGTTGATATCTTTCCCGGCAATGCGCACGGAGCCTGCATCGACGCGGTCGAGGCAGCCTAGAAGATTGACCAGCGTGGATTTTCCGGAGCCAGATGGCCCCATGATGGCGAGCCATTCGCCGCGCGAGACGGAGAGCGAAATGGAGTCGAGCGCGCGCACCGTCCCAGCGTGTCCGCGATACTCTCGCGTGGCGTCTCGCAACTCAATAATAGTTTCCGGCCTGGTAGCTGCAACGCTCATAGCAACATTATTCCTTACCGCGATATTATTCGCCGCGCAATAGCATGGCCGGTTCCAGATGGCGCAGAATTCGCAGTGGAACCGCCGCTGCCAGCACGGCAACCAGCAGATTCAGCAGCGCAACTTGTGGCGCAATGCGCCACACCGGAAAAATCGCTGTGTGAAAATTCCATTCGCCAATAAGATATGCGATGCCGCAGCCGAGCGCGTAGCCGCACAAAAGGCCCACCATCGCCAGCACAAAGGCTTCCAGCAGAAACAGCAGCCCGACATGGCGCTGCGTTGCCCCCAGCGCTTTCATCACGGCAAAGTCGCGCCTTCGTTCCAGCACGGAAGCGGTCAGCGTGGCGAGTACGCAGATGGCCACGGTCAGCAAGATCAGCAACAGCGAACTGAGCATCAGCGAGCGGGTGCGCGAGATGACGTTGGCCTCGGCTTCCACCAGTTGATGCACGGCCTGCACGTGGGAATTCGGCAACGCTAGACGCAAGCTCTCCAACACAGCTTGAATTTGCCGCGTGCTTCCAGCAGCCTGAACTTCGAGCGTTGTCGGCGTCACACCGGTCCAGGACTCAAAGGCATCGAGTGGCAGATAGATGCGGCTGTCTTCGGCATCTCCGGTCCGCACTGTTCCTGCGGTTTGCAGCGGTACGCTCTTGCCGTTGTAAGTGAGGAAAAAACGTTCTGCCCCCAATGCTTTCGCGGCACGCACGCCGGTAAGAACTTGTACAGGTGTGGCTTGGTTGTTCTCCGGCCAGTGGCTGACCTGCCACCAGGAATCCATGGCCCGCGCGCCAGTCAAGTCCGTCCCGGCGACGACGATGGAACTGCCATCCTGCATCTGCGCGATGGCGTAGGCGAAGGGGGCCACGCGGCTGTCCGGCCCTGCGGCTTGCCGCGCGATTGCGAGTGCGTCTGGCGGCAAGGGCTGTCCAGCATTCTGAGATGTGATGACGATGTTGGCCCCGAAGGCGCGGAACTGGTGATGCAGTTTCAGATCGAGCGACGCATAGAGTGTCAGCAGCGCTGTGGCGACGGCGGCACTGACGGTCAACGAGACCAGTTCGGCGAGTGTGCGGCTGCGGCGATGCAACAACGACCGGCGCAGCAGCATGGGCAACGACAGCCCTTGACCCATCCGTTCGTGCCTCATGCATCCTCCCGCAAGATGGTTGCAGGTTCCATCTTCATGGCCTGCCACACGGAGGGCGCGCTGCCCGCCAGTGAAACCACGACGGCCAGCAGCAATGTTGCAGGCAATAGCATGGGGTTGAACGCGATGCTGCTGCCAAAGACTTGCTCACCGATGCGACCCGCCAACAGGGAACCGAGCAAATAGCCCAGCAGACCGCCGCCAAGCGCCAGCAGGGTGATTTCCGTAAAGAACAGTCCCGCGATGGTATTGCGCGTCGCACCCAGGGCGCGCATCAGGCCGATTTCCTGGCGGCGCTCTACGATGGCGGTGGTCATGGATGCGGCAACGGCCAGCGCTGCGGCCAATAATGCCGCCAGCGCCACCAGCAGCATCAGCCCGGAGATGCGCGACAGGACCGTGCTCTCTCCCTGCGCGATGCGGCGGATCTGCTCGGCGCGTGTATGCGGCAGCGTTTCTTCAATCTGGTAGGCGATCGAATTGGCGTACGGAGAGCAGTACCAGCGATCATGCATCTTCGGGGAAAGCTTGTTGGGGTCCTTGCGCGCCAGCGCGTCCTCGGGCTTGGTCAGCGCGCTAACATAGACACGCCGTACCACGCCGGGACGGCCCATCCATGCCTGCGCAAGCGCCAGTGGAACGAGCAGGGTGCGGTCCGTTGCGTCGCCGGTCGAGACAATCCCTGCCACGCGTACCGACTGATTTTGTACCTCAAGTGGGTCGCCGAGATGAAGATGCAGTTGCCGCGCCAGATCGCTGCCGACGGCAATCTCGTTCGGAATGGCGTTGCCGGTATCGCTTGGCCAAGAGCCGTGCAGTTTCCACCAGGGATGCAGCGCGGGCGCGCCCATGGTCCATGATTCATCGCCGGAGCGGAGCGTGCGATGGAACCAGTAGCCGGTCGCCGGCACCTGTTGTGTTGCGTTGGCGGTCCTGACCGTGACAGTAAGCGGCAATTCCGGGGAAATATCTGTGATGTTATTGCGCCAGAAGATGTTCTTGATCTTTACCAGATCGGCTTCCTTGAGATAGCTCCCCGCCGTAGCTGGTCGGATGTTGATGCCGTCCTCCTGCACGTCCAGCGTGTCGGCTGCCGGGTAGACGACAATGTTTGCGCCGTATGCCGCCAGTTCGCGGTTCATCTTGTCGCCGACGCTGGTGCCGATGGCGAGCATCGCCGTGACTGCCGTCGTTCCCAGCAGGATCGCCAGGGCAGCCAGCAGCTTGCGCCGCCGTTGCCGTAAAAAGCTCTCCATAATGAGACGAGGAAACATAGGTCGTTTTACCTTTATCTGTGGGGCACCGCGTTACTTGGAGAATTCCGGGATCATTGCCTGCAAAGCCTTGGCCTGGACGACGACATACCCGCCTGCTGTGGTCGAAGCCAGCGGGATCGGATTGCAGCCACCCGGCTGACCGACCGATTGCGCATTGACCGGCGAGGCGCACAGCTTACAGACGATCATGTTACCGCTCTTGTAGAAGCCGACCGGGCCGCAAATCTGGCAGGCGTCGGCAACCGCGACGATTTTGCCATCCGGCTTGCGATAGAGCAAAAATCGCACGTCGGTGTTGCCCACATGCACCACGTAACGATGCAGGTTGTCGTCCTGCACCTGCGACACCGGCACGGTGACTTGCGAGCCGGTCAGCGTTACCGGAGCGGCTGGCGACAGGGCCGTCGAACTCATGGCATAAATGAACTGCGCCGTTACAAGAAAGATGAACACAAAGCTACAGGTGTAGACCGCTACCATCCATAGTCGCTCCCGGCGCGCGATAGAAGCGGCCTTGCGGACCTCCGCGGCGTTGGCATTGGCGGGTACAACGCTTTGGCTCATGCGTTTACGATATTCAAACAGCACCATCAGACCGGCCAGCGCCAGAATGGTCACAAAGAAAAACAGGTCGTTCCGCACGATAGGGCCAATGACGCTCATCTCCAGCTTGCTGGAAGGCAGAATGCCGTTTTCCGACAGCTCATGCAGCCCGGAAACGATCAATTGAAAAGCCACAAAGTACAGGATCACGGCTGTGACACGAAAAAAACGCTGAATGTCGATGCGTACGCTGCCTTTTACGAACAAAACGCCGAAGACCACAGCCAGCGTAACCCCTAGCAGTGTGCCGAAAAAGCTCGCCAGTTCGCTGGAGTTGAGGGAGACGGCGGAGAGAATCAGCACTGTCTCGACGCCTTCGCGCAGCACCATCAGAAAGACGAAGAGAAACAGTCCGCCACGGGAACTGCTCGTCGCCAGCGCGCTGACCTTGCTTTCAATTTTGCCTTTCATCGCCTTGGCCGTGCGCTGCATAAACCAGATCATGCTGATGACGAAGAAGGCCGCGACCAGCATCACCACGCCTTCAAAAATGTCCTGGTTGAACTGCGTGCGCGCCAGCACCACAGCAACCAGAAGACTGCAAAATCCAGCAACCCCAACCGCCTGCATTACGGTCCGCTTGAGATCGACCCGACCGATTTTATTCAAATATGCGAATACGATGCCGACGATCAGCGAAGCCTCGACACCTTCTCGCAATGTAATGACAAATGCCTGCAACATAGATGACTTTCTATTCCTTTTCGCTCGTCGGAGCCGTGATCCCACTCACATCCATTGGCCAAATTTTTTTATATCCGCACAAAAAAATGTGCATTTCTTCAATCGGGGATGTTCCGCCTACTGCCTTGATTCTAATTCGGACTAAATTGGTCGTCAATTTAAGCGCGCAATTTGAAACTATGACAAGCTCTGTTCTTGTGGAAAAGGAATGATTACAGGGTCATGGGCGCGGAAAATACAGTATTTAGGAGAGGAGTGGTGCGCCCCGAGAGATTCGAACTCCCGACCTTCTGGTTCGTAGCCAGACGCTCTATCCAACTGAGCTAGGGGCGCGCTAGGTAGCCGTAGTGGCTCCTTTGTAATAAGCAGCAGTTTTTACGTTAGCAGGAGGCGCGTTCCCGCGCAAATTTTTCAGGCCGCTGGCGCCTTATTTTCTTCTGGCGGAGCAGGCGGCAAAAAGGACGAAATCTCCTCGGTCACAGAGAGACCGGCCCGGCGCAGCAGTTGAAAAACGTTTGCAACGCCCAGGCGCGTGGCGTCGTATTCCACCAGTACCGTGCGCTCCGCCTGATTCAGCCGGACGCGACGAATGCCGTACACCTCGCGGAGATCGGCCACGGCGCGCATAGTGTCTTCGGTCGGGTGCCTGGTGTAGCGAAAGGTCACGTCTACAGTCGTCATATGTCCATGATAAATGCTTTGGCCAGTTGCCCGGGTACATTCCGAGAAACGTAGGGTTGTCGTCCTGAGCAACGCGAAGGATATCGCGGTTGGCTGGCAAAACACAAGGCCCTTCGCATTGCTCAGAAAGACAGATACCCATGAACTGCATTAACTTTTCGTGTTCAGCACGGAGGCCAGCGTTTGCACAATTTCCGGGCTGGTCCAGTCCTGTGCGCTTACGTATTTGCGCACAACATGACCCGAGCGGTCGATGAGATAGCTTTCTGGAATCTGTACTGTGCCGTAACGGTGCTGGACGTTCTGGGATGGATCGCGGATGGTAGGGAAATCGATGCGGTTTTCAATTAAGAAATTCCGATACGCCTGCCGGTCCGCATCAATGCTGACGCCAAGAATGACAAGCTGTGGCATTTTGTTGTGGAGTGCCAGCAAGGACGGTAGCTCTTCAATGCAGGGCGGACACCAGCTTGCCCAGAAATTCAACAACACGACCTGGCCGCGATACTGGCTGAGGGAAATGGTCTGCGGGCCGTCATGGATGGTGAACGCCGGGGCCATTTCTCCCACTGCGCCCGGTCGTTGCCCTCGATCGCATCCCGTGCCGGATGCAAGGCAGAAAAGTAGGGCGGTTGCAATGGCGGCAAAGCGGGTGCGCGCATGATTTCTTACGTCTTCCATTTTTATATGATACGAATTTGTGACATGGAGCAGGAAATCTCTATAAACGTACCCTCAAGAAATATGCTTCTATCTGTCATCGTTCCCGCGCGGAATGAAGCCGAGTCGATTCGGACCTGTATTGCCTCTTTGGTGCAGCAGAGCGACGACAATTTTTTGCTGGGCCACGCATGGGAACTATTTGTGGTCGATGACGGTTCCACCGATGCCACAAAAAAGATAGCTGGGGAGTTCGAAAGCATTACCGTGCTCGAAGCCCCACAGTTGACTGAGGGATGGACGGGGAAGGCCAATGCGCTCTGGTTCGCCGCGCAGCAGGCCCAGGGGAAATGGCTGCTGTTTACCGATGCCGATACCGTGCATGAGACCGGCGACCTGCGCCGCGCCATGCATGAGG
>JAJYGR010000142.1 GCA_021790655.1 Acidobacteriota bacterium
TATCGCTGTAATTTTAGGACGGGCGCAGCTTTTTACAGAAAATACCCTTTACCCGGTTGCCTTGATGCTGGCAGAACGGCGCCACGCCTGGACGACGATCCGACTCTGGGCCATTGTCTTGCCGAGTAACATTTTGGGAGCATTTTTATTTGCGCTATTGGCAATACGCACCGGCGCTCTCCGTCCCGAGTATGTCACGGCCATGTCAAAATTCGGATTGGAAGCTGTCAGCGTATCTGCCAGTCATGTCTTCTGGAGCGCGGTAGTTGGCGGCTGGATCATAGCGTTGGTGGCATGGCTGGTCAGCGGCAGCCACTCGATTACCGGCTCGGTTTTGCTGATTTGGCTGCTCACGTTTATCGTGGGGCTTGGCCGGTTTGCCCACTGTATAGCGACCAGCGGAGAAATTTTTGCGGGTGTTTTGCATCATCAGGTAAATGCGTCCCAATATTTTGCGTGGCTATTGCCAGCGGTGCTCGGGAACATCGTTGGAGGGGTTTTTATCGTCACGTTACTGGAGTACGGCCAGGTCAAGGGAGGGGAAGAGGAAGGACAGGGATTTCGTCGCTGAGCCTCTGCAAGGCATACTGATGGAGGTAGTATTCCATGCAGATATTAGGAGCAGCGATGGCCGTTAAAGGTTTAGATGTAAGTGGAAAAATTGCGGTGGTTGTCGGCGGAACTTCTGGCATCGGACGAGCTTTGGCGCTCGGTCTGGCCGAAGCAGGAGCGGATGTAGTTGCCACCTCTCGACGCGCGGAGCAGGTGGAAGAAACCACTGCGCAGATTGAAGCTACGGGAAGCAGATCGCTGGCAATTGCCTCGGATGTTGGAGATCGCGCTTCTCTGGAACATGTTCTCCATGAGACTGTTTCGAAGTTCGGGACCGTCGACATTCTGATAAATTGCGCGGGAAAAACCAAACGCGGTCCGACGCTCGATTTCGATGAAGCAATCTGGCAAGACATTCTCGACACCAATCTGACGGGGACCCTCCGCTGCTGTCAGGTATTCGGTCGTCACATGATCGCCCGCGGATATGGGCGCATCATCAACATTGCTTCTCTTTCCAGTTTTGTCGCTCTATATGAAGTTGCAGCTTACGCTGCCAGCAAGGCCGCGGTGGCCTCGCTCACCAAATCGCTTGCTATCGAGTGGGCGCGTCATGGTGTGTGCGTGAATGCGATTGCTCCGGGAGTCTTTCGTACCGCCATGAACTCTGAGTTGCTGGATAACACTGGACGTGGAAAAGAATTTCTTCTGCGCACTCCGATGGGGCGTTTCGGCAAGGTGGAGGAACTGGTCGGCGCAGCCATCTATCTGTCATCGGACGCGGCTTCGTTTGTTACGGGAGAAATCCTGGCGGTAGACGGCGGATTTCTTGCCGGCGGCGTGAATCAGTAATCATCGGATCAAATAAAATCTTGTCAGTCAGACTTATGATGCGAAGACTTGCAACTCTCGTGATTGTGTTCTCCGTATTTCTGCTGGCTCTCCGAGCACAAGCTCCTGACACTGCTACGATTCACGGGAAAGTAGAAGATGTAAATCATCGCGCGGTTGCAGGCGTGACGCTCACCGTGACGAACACTTTTAGCGGGCTGCATAGGACCGTGCAAACGGACGACGACGGAGAATTCTCCGTGGCGGGCCTGCCTATTGAAGGCAAGTACATTCTCGCCTCGGAGAAAGCTGGGTTTGCGCCAGTCCAGATTCAGGGACTGACTCTAATGGGCGGAGTCGTTGCCACCCTAAACCTACAGCTAAAACTTGCGAGCAGCAAAACGCTCGTCCTTGTTACTGGAACGACAGGCAAAGTCCGCACGGACACGCCTCAACTCGGCGACCGTCTTGGATCGAGGCAAATGCAGGACACTCCATTACTCAACCGTAGGATTACATACTTGCCCCTGCTCAATGCGGCCAATCGCCCCGCTCTGAACCAGGGGGATGCTTTTATGAATCAAGACCTATTCAACACCAATGGTTCGGGTCGCAGGCAAGCATGGTTTGAAGTTGATGGTAGCAGCGGAAACGATAGTTGGGGGCGTCAAACGATCTTTACGAATATACCTTTGCAGGCCGTGCAGGAAACGACGGTGATAGACAATGCGTTTTCCGCAGACTATGGATTTGGGTTAGGTGGGGTCGTTAACATCATCACAAAAAGTGGTGGAAATAACTATCACGGTGTATTGCTTGGGCTATGGCGTCCTTCCGGGCCGGAAGCCAAGCTATCTGGGTTTAGCTCCACCAACGCCAGCAATGGGAATGATTTGACCAATGACAGCTTGAAGCAGGAAGCAGGTTCAGTTTCCGGCCCCGTTTGGCCCGGCGACAAGACACAGTTTTTTCTCTCGGGGCAAATTAGCCAGGAGGACAGGGCCTCTCCTGTCACTTCGCCAATTGCCCGAGGAAACTTCATTGGACATTATCGCTCCTGGCTGGCTTTCCTGCGCATCGATCATCAGATCAACGACGCAAACAATCTGTTTCTTAGGAACGATGTCGATAGTTTCTATGACACCAATCCTAACGGTACAGTTGGAGGAAACAACCTTCCTTCGGTCGATCGAATCTTTCGCAAACGGACATACTCGCAGGAGCTTGGAGAGACTGCCGTCCTTGGCCGTACGCTTGTCAATAATCTTCGCTTGCAATTTCAACTCGCGTCTCCGATTACGGAATTCGATCCATTGATTTATGGGACCCAGTTTGTTGTTCCTATTTCAACAGGCGGCACATTTACATCGGGCACTTCACAGTCTGCACTGCTTATGAATCGCCAATATGAATTCGACGATACCGTGGCAGCCGTATTTGGTCGCCATCAAATTACAGTCGGTACAGATGTAATCCAGGCGCATAACGGTGGAAACGGGAAGGAAAACGGTGGCCCAATCTACGATGGCCAAATTTTATATGACCCATGCACGCAAAGTCTTTCCATTTGCGAAAGCTCTGCCTACCTGGAGAACCTTCATAATGTCCAGAGTTACACGCAGAGTTACGGAAATGCGGACTACACCGTCGACGACACACTGTGGGCTCTTTTTGTCCAGGACAATGTTCGTGCAGGCTCCAGACTGACGCTGAATATAGGACTGCGCTATGAGTTACAGACGTTTACGGATGCGCGAGCAGACTTTGCTCCGCGTGTAGGGCTTTCCTATGATCCAGGCGGCCAGGGAAAGACCGTCATCCAGGGAGGCTTTGGTATTTATTATGCCCAGGTCGAAGATAATTCCGAGGCCAACTATGCGCTGACTGGACCCACTGGAGTGTTCAACTACACCGCAGGTCCGGGTCAGGTAGGTTTTCCGACAAGCGTGCAGTCCGTGCCGTTGCCTGCGTTTCCCGCAGGAGCAGTTGTACCATTGCGCAATCTTTATGTCCGCCCGGGAAGAAGCGCATATCTCGACCAGTTCTTTCCAACATCCACGCTGCATGGGTATCCGGACAAGCTATTGAATCCTTACAACGAGCAGTGGATTGTGGGCGTGCAGCGGGACCTTTATCCCAATTGGATATTGAGTGCGGATTACGTGGGTTCGCATACTTTAAGAAATGTGCGCCCGCTCGACGTAGATTCTCCATCGCCCTTCATCCGCACTGCGCAAGGGCAGAGCAGGACGGCCCAGGCCGCGAATTGCACAAGACCATATTGGATTGAATGGTATCGGCAGCGTGGAATGACATGCAATCCTAAAGTGGCCAGTAGCCCCCAACCGCCCTACAGCGTAATTCAGAGCGATGTCAACGACGGATATGCCTTCTACGATGCTCTGGATGCGAATCTTAATCATCAATTTCAACATGGCCTGGCGATGCTGGTCAGCTATACCTGGTCACATACCATCGATAACGTCGATCCCGATGTGCCCAGGCGTTTCCAGAATCCAAATGATCCGAACTTCACGGGAGCAGCGGAAAAAGGAAATGCGATTTACGATCAACGTCATCGTTTTGTATGGAGTGGAACTTACGTAGCGCCTCTCGAGATTAATATGGGCGGGATAGTAACGCTTGCATCCGCCCTGCCTTATAACTTCGTTACAGGCTCTACCAATAGCGGCGATTTAGGCGCGACCACAGACAGGCCGGTGATCCACGGTGCAGTCGTTGGACGTAATACCGGACGGGGCCGCCCTATTTACGAGGTAGATCCGTTAGTGGAGCGCGCTTTTGCATTGGGCGCAGGCAGGCTGCAACTGAATCTTCGCGCGGAAGCTTTCAACGCGCTGAACCACGCAAATTTCGTTGGATATAGCGGCACCTATGGAAACGGGACAGCACCTGGCCCCGGGTTCGGTCAGCCTCTTCCAGGAGTGACAAATCAGTTGGTCGCGCGTTCCTTTCAGTTCTCTGTCCAGCTAGGATTTTGATGCATCTGAGAAACTACTCGACTGTGGTACGCGTGTATTCGCCATTGAGAAGACGCAGGATTCCGAGTGGGTTGCTGTTCTTAAGTTCATCGGGCAGGGCCGACTGCGGAAAATCCTGATAACACATAGGCCGAGTAAATCGATAGATCGCCTGGCTTCCGACGGAGGTCGATCGTCCATCGGAAGTCGCAGGATATGGGCCGCCATGCACCATCGCGTGGCATACCTCGACGCCAGTCGGAAAGCCATTTAGAAGCAGCCGTCCCACTTTGCGTTCGAGAATCTCGATCAATCCTCCAAATACGAGGAGGTCGTTATCGGTTTCATGAAGCGTCGCCGTGAGGTGTCCTTGTAACGCGCGCGCAAGCTGCTGTAGTTGCTCGCGATCTTTGTAGCGAATGATCAGCGTTGTAGGCCCAAAAATTTCCTCTGCCAATTCCGGGTCTTCGATCCAGTCTGCTGCGCCGACTTCAAAAATCACGGGACATGCATGCGATAGATTTTCTGCCGATAGAGAAACTGCTTCCGCCAAGATGCGAACGTTCTTTTGCCGCTTTCGTAAAGCGACTGCTTTCGTGTAGTTGGAGCAGACGTTCTTGTTCAACATGGTCCCTGCGGAAGCCTGCTGCACTAACGGCTTGAGCACATTGAGAAATGTATCTGTATCCTTGCAGTCGGGCAGAAAAATCATGCCGGGCTTGGTGCAAAACTGTCCCAAGCCCAAGGTGAAAGATTCAAAGAAACCCTTCGCAATTTGGCTGCCGCGTGTTTTGAGCGCTGCTGGAAGTACGAACAATGGGTTGGCGCTGCCCATTTCCGCATAGCAGGGGATCGGTTCAGGCCGAGATGCCGCCAATTGCATCAACGCCTTACCAGCGGTCAGCGATCCGGTAAAACCGACCGCCTTGACAAATGGATGTAGCACAAGCGCCGCGCCGATCTGTGTGCCCGCATCGAAGAGCAAAGAGAAAACTCCCGAGGGCAAGCCGCAGTCGCGGACGCTTTGGCAAATCACCTGGCCGACAAGTTCGCTGGTCCCAGGATGGGAGGGGTGCGCTTTCACGATCACAGGATTGCCCGCAGCAAGAGCAGACGCAGTGTCTCCGCCGGCGACAGAAAAGGCCAGCGGAAAATTGCTCGCGCCGAATATCGCCACGGGACCCAGCGGCTGCAACTGCGAACGAACATCCGGCTTGGGGAGGGGAGTGCGCGCGGCATCACCGGTGTCGATTCTCGCCATCCGCCAGGAGCCTTCTTCGACTACCTGCGCGAATATGCGCAGTTGGTTCGCAGTACGCGCGACCTCACCTTGCAGGCGCTTCTTTGGCAGCGCTGTTTCCAGGTGCGCTCGTTCGACCAGATCATTTGCAATGCCTTCGATCCCCGCGGCAATGTGCCGCAGAAACTTGCCTTTTTCTTTTCCAGACAGTTTTCCATACATTCTGAATGCATCTTCGGCGAGTTGAACCGCTGCGTGGAGATCCTCAATTGTGGCAGATTGAAACACGGGAGCGAGTGCTTCACCCGTGGCGGGATTGAAGGCAGAAAAATTTGCGCCTGTTCCAGCGTGAGATTTCGAACCGAATATCGACTGACCCTGTAGATTCACAACGAAACGCTCCTCATTCTATCGGATGGCTGCTGCGGATGTGCGTGGTGTTTGCAGTGCAGGACGTGTGCGGAGCGCGTGCTGCACGGTCTTGCGCGCTGCCTCCAACTCGTCGCCAATCAATTCCAATCGTGGTGGACGGACGCGCGCATTGCCCATGCCGACTTCCTGCTGCACCAGCTTGATGAGTTGAATAAACTTTGGCACCGTATCCATACGGAGCAGCGGCAGGAACCATCGATACAACTCAAAGGCTTCCTTGGTTTTGCCTGCGCGAGCGTAGTCGAACAGAGCGACGGACTCAGCGGGGAATGCATTGACCAGTCCGGCGATCCAGCCGGTCGCTCCGGCAGCGATGCCTTCCACAATGGCATCGTCGACCCCGACAAAAATTGCCAGCCGGTCTGCAATCAGAGAACGAATCGCTGAGACGCGGCGAACGTCGGTGCTCGATTCTTTTACAGCGTGCAGGTTCTCGTGTTCCGCTGCAAGTTCGGCGATCTGTTCGGGAAGAAAGTCTGTTCCGTAAGAAACGGGATTGTTGTAGAGCATGGCAGACAGCGGAGTGCTCTGCAACACAGCGCTGACATAGGTCTTCATCTCCCGCCAGTCGCCTTGATAAACATAAGGCGGCAGGACCATCAGCCCGCTACAGCCAGCCTCAGCTGCGCGACGCGCGAGCGCGATTGCGTCTGGAGTTGCCAGCGCTGAGATGGCTGCAACGACAGGAACCTGCTTTCCGACGGCCTTTACCATATTGCGCAAAATGGCTTGCTTCTCGTCTGCACTCAAGGTTGCTGCTTCTCCGAGTGATCCCAGCATCACCAATCCGGTGCAGCCGCTGGCGACCATCGTTTGCGCGTGCTGGGTCATAAATGCATGGTCCACTTCGAGGTCTTTATCGAAGCAGGTAGTCATGGCCGGTATGACGCCTTTCCATTGCACGATCACTTCTCCTAGCGCTCTTGAAGTTTATTCTCTTGCGTGCAGCCCCTCCCCACCATCGTACCGAATCGCATGGGAAATATGGGCGGACGCACGGAATCGGCATTCCATCCGAAGAGGAATTCTGTGGCTGCTCCGCAGATGCGGCCCTGACACGGCCCCATGCCGCAGCGCGTATGCAACTTCGCCGCGCGCCAGGAGGAATGTTTGCGCACATCGCCAAACGACACATCTTCGCATCGACAAAGAATCGTTTCTGCGTTCGCCAGGCCGCGGAGTTCAGGGCGTAGAGCAAATGCGCGGGCGAGTCGGTCGGCAAATTTGCCAAATTTCTTTTTCTTTTGCAGCAGTGGGCGCAGCGCCTCCGTGCGGCCAGAGCAAACAAGCCCAGCGATCTCGCCTTCAAGAATCGCCTGCTCCAGGCCGCCGATGCCAGTCGGTTCGCCCGCGCAATAGATGCCTGGGACGGAAGTTTGTCGTTGCTCATCGACACGCACAAAACCATGTAGCAGTTCACACCCTAACAAGGTGGGCAGTTCGATATTGGGAACCAGATGAAATCCGCACGCCAGATAATCGCAAGGAACCTCTTGGGTCCGATGGCCATCGGAAAGTACTACGCTCTCGATATGACGGGTACCACGCGCAGCGATGGGCCACCATCCGGTCCGATAAGGAGTGCGGCGTAATTGCATTCGATATCCCACCCCTTGCGCCAGCCGCCGCGGATCGCCGAGAAGCCCAAAGGAAAACTTTGCCAGGCGCGCGAAAGAGGACTGTTCACAAATGGACACTACCTGTGCGCCCTGCTCGTGCAGGTAGGCGGCCACGGCCAACAGCAGTGGGCCACTGCCTGCGACGACGACCCGTTTGCCCGGTATCGGCAGGCCAGATTTGACCATGGCCTGCAATCCGCCAGCACCCATAACATTGCGCAGTGTCCAGCCAGGAAAGGGTAAAAAACGTTCGCGCGCGCCGGTTGCGAGGACCAATTTCCGATATCGCAGTTCGTAGCTTTCCGCTTCGGATTCGGCGAGCAATGTGCCCGGTCGTGGAGCGTCCAAAACGCGCAGGCGCGGAAGATGTGTCACGCCAGCTTGTTGCACTCGGCGATACATGGCAGCCGCAGCGTTTTTCTGTTCAACAGCAAACGACTGGCCGCGCCATATTTGGCCACCCAGGTTCGGATTGTCATCGACGATGCCTATTGTGCCAGCGCCAGCAGCAGCGCTGGCCGCGGCCATGCCCGCTGGCCCGCCGCCTACGATGAGAATGTCGAAGTCCTGGGGACGGTCAGCCATTCGTCTGGATCTCCATGCCGGCTGCGCAAATCGTTTGACAGGCCAGACGGTGCGGCACTCCATCCACGGTAACGCGGCATTCGTAGCAGATGCCCATGGCGCACAGTGGACCGCGCTCCTGCTGCTGCACGGAAGTTCTGCAGGCTTCGTCGGCAATCGCCAGCGCGACCGCAACCGTGCAGCCCGCAGGCGCGTCCAACGTCTTTCCATTGATGAGGATGCGAATCGCTGGCCGATCCGGTTTATGCATGGTGCGACTCCAAAACCATACGGCCTGGCAGATAAGGTCCGCAGGGAATTTCGGAGCGGCGACCATTGCATTGATCCACCAGCAGCCGTGCTGTTGCGAGAGCGGTGGTGATGCCCAAGCCTTCATGTCCGGTGGCCAGAAAAATCGTAGTGTCCTCCAAGTGTGGCCCAATCAGTGGCAGTTTGTCCGGCGTAGAGGCGCGAAAGCCGGTCCAGGCGCGGACCATCGAAAGGTCTTCCAGTCCTTGCAGATATTGTTGCGCTCTTTGCATCATGCGCAGCAGGATGGCGTGGTCTACCTCCTTTTGTTCCGCATCGTATTGGCGAGAAGAACCGATCAGCATCTGGCCAGTCTTGCGTGGCTGGACATTGAACGCAACGGAGTCGGCAGTGGAAGACCCAGCGCTCTTGATATAGCCAAGTTCCACCAATTGATGCCGGACAAATCCGGGATAGCGGTCAGTGATGACCAGATGGCCTTTGCGCTTCCTCACCGGCAATCCGGGCGTCAATTCAGGCGCTGTCGCACCAGCGGCATTGACGATAATTGGAGAAGCAAGCTTGCTTCCGTCACTACATTCCACGCAACCGCTGCCGATCTTCACGGCAATCTTGCTCAACACCACCGTGCCCAGGCGCATCGCTTGCTCAAGCAGATATCGCGCGGAACACGGTGGATACAGTACCGCGTCCGAAGGCACCAGCAATCCGCCAGCAAGGGCCGGATGCAGGTTCGGCTCCGCTTCCCGCAGCGACTTCGAATCCAAAACCTGCGTGGCGATCCCGTGCTGCTGGAACACAGCCTGCTTGCGGAAAACCTCGTTCATCTCCTCTGGATTCGCCGCCACCCAAATCGTGCCGGTAGTTTCGTACTCGGCATCGGCGGGCAGTTGTGGCGCCAGTTCGCGCCATAGCTGTTGAGAATATTTGGTCAGCGCAAGTTGCGCGGGGGAATCATCCATGACCACGATATGCCCCATGCCTGCCGCCGTGGCGCCTCCGCCGATCACGTCGCCTTCCACTACTGCGACGCGCATTCCAGCCTGGGCACATTCCAGCGCGCAGGCTGTGCCTACGATTCCAGCACCGATGATGATGGCATCGTAATTTCCGCTCATGCGATCACGCTCCGGCCCCTAGGCCCATGCAGAACGGGTCGCGCGGATCGAGAACCAGGTCCGCTTCCGCTGTGATAAACGCTGAACCGGTGATGCTGGGATAGATCTTGTCATCGCGCACCTCAATGGAACCTTCAAAGACGCTGCCCAGAATGCCTTCCTGACGCCAAATCTGCCCGGGTTGCAGTTTGCCTTCGGCATACAGGCAGGCGAGTTTGGCGCTGGTCCCGGTGCCGCAGGGCGAACGGTCATAGGCTTTGCCCGGGCACAAAACAAAATTTCTGCTGTTGGCATTCGGCTGTTGTGGGGGACCAAATAGTTCGATGTGGTCGATCTCTTTTCCATCTGCTCCGGTGATGCCATGGGCCCCCAGCGCCTGACGAATGGCCCATGTGTATGCGGTCAACTCGTCCACGTTCTTTAATGTCAGCCCATGCACAGTATCTTCCACCAGATAAAACCAGTTTCCACCCCACGCAATATCGCCGGTCACGGTGCCATGTCCCGGTACATCCACGGCAATCTGCCGGGCGCTGCGATAGCTGGCGACATTGGCCACTGTGACCTTGCCGCTGTTGTGCAGTGTCGCGCGCACCGCCCCTACGGGAGTCTCAATCCAATGTTCGCCCAGATGGATTTTTCCCATGTGATGGAGCGTTGCCATCAGGCCGATAGTGCCATGGCCGCACATTCCCAGATAACCCACGTTGTTGAAAAAGATGACGCCAGCCGCGCATTTCGCGTCTTTGGGTTCACACAGCAGTCCCCCGACGATCACATCGGACCCTCGTGGCTCATTGACCACAGCGGAGCGAAAAGCGTCGTGCTCGCTGCGAAATTTCTCCAGACACTTGTACAGCGGGCCATCGCCGAGGTCGGGACCACCAGCAATCACCAGACGTGTTGGCTCTCCCCCGGTGTGGGAGTCGATGACTCGAATACGTTTTATGTCGATCATAGCGAGCTTTTTTCCTCGAAGGATGCAAAGTGAACGTCGCGCGAAGTTTTCGCGTAGCTCACGTCGCGGCCTATCGTAGTTTTTTCAAGAATAACGTTATTTGCATTGAAGGCTGTAGTTTCGCTCCTTGGTTTCGGAGGTTTCAATGACCGAACCGAGCCTGCTTGGTCCATCTCCCCAGCGTTTGTGACTGACCGTTGACATTTTTTGAAAACGAGGTTTGCGGCTGGTTCCATGCAATACGATCGAAACTGACTTATAAGTCAGTCCATTACCATAGTTGTTTTACGACGCTGCGACCAATAGAATCGAAGTTTGACTATGATGGCAGAGAACCCAGCAGGCAAGCCAATAGAAGCGTCCGCCGAGATTACCAATCTGGCATGGCAGAAGACGGAGTTGGCGCGGCACCCGAAGCGTCCTTATCCGATGGACTTTATCAACACGCTGTTCACGGAATTCAGCGAGATCCATGGCGATCGCGTCTTTGGCGACGATCCTGCAATGGCCTGTGGCATGGCCCGCTTTCATGAGGAGCAAGTGCTGGTCATCGCCAATGTGAAGGGCCGGAGCACGAAGGAAAAGGTGCATCGCAACTTTGGCATGCCCAATCCCGAAGGCTATCGTAAGGCACTACGGGCGATGAAATTCGCCGAGAAGTTTGGTCGACCGATTTTTACCTTCATCGACCTGACCGGAGCGAACCCAGGCCTTGGCGCGGAGGAGCGTGGCCAGGCGGAGGCCATTGCGCGAAACCTGCGCGAGATGGCGCGATTGCGCGTGCCTGTGATTGCGACCGTTACTGGCGAAGGCGGCTCTGGCGGCGCGCTGGCGCTGGCGGTTGCGGACCGCGTACTGATGCTGGAAAACGCCGTGTACTCGGTCATCTCGCCGGAAGCGTGCGCCTCCATCATGTGGCGCGATGCGACCAAGCGGGCGC
>JAJYGR010000201.1 GCA_021790655.1 Acidobacteriota bacterium
GAGTTGAGCCACAAATTCCAGCAAGTGAGACGCGTTATGCAAGCAAGCTGAGAAATTCTTCCGCTAGCTGGCGAGTAGAAATGGGGATTGTATTGGGATTGTTCCTGGCGGGCAGCAGATCGGAGATGACAGCGACCGAATCCGCCCCGGCATCGAGCACCGAGCGGCAATTGGCGCGGGTAATGCCCCCGATAGCGACCAGAGGCTTGCGCGTCTCGGCGCGCGCGGCGCGCAGGCCAGCTAGACCCACGGTTGGGTCGGGATTGATCTTGCTGGCCGTCGCGAAGATGGGGCCATACGCGATGTAATCGCAGCTTGTTGCGTTGGCTTCGATGACCTGCCGACACGTATGGGTTGAGACCCCCACCCAGGAGCCTGGCCCGAGGATCGAACGGGCATCTTCGGCGGCTAAATCCTGCTGCCCGACATGCACGCCATCGAAGCCAGACAGGAGTGCAAGGTCGGCCCGGTCATTCAGGATGAGCTTTGCGGATGAGCCGACAAAGATGGTCCGCAATTTGGCGGCATCTTGCAGCATCTGGCGGGCGTTGCCTTGCTTATTGCGATACTGCATGATCTCGACACCCGCTGCAAGAAGTTCGGCGGCAAATGTGTCGAGCGGCAACAAGCGGGCCGTCAATAAATCCACGTCCGCGATGGCGTACAGGCGGGGAATCGTCATCGATTACAGGGTGGCTTCGCGGCGCAATTTTTCCCGCTCGAAGAAGCGCTCCATAAATTTGGTGTCGAATGCGCCGACGCGAAAATCTTCATCCGCGAAGATGCGCTGATGGAGAGGGATGGTCGTGTGGATGCCTTCCACGACGAACATGCCCAGTGCTCTTTGCATACGCGCAATGGCTTCCGCGCGATCTTTGCCATGCACGATCAGTTTGGCGATGAGAGAGTCGTAGTAAGGAGGCACGATGCCCTCCGCGTATTGTGCTGTGTCCACGCGCACGCCGGTGCCACCGGGCAGGTTATATGCGGTAATTTTTCCGGCGGAAGGCGTGAATTTTTCCGGATGCTCTGCGTTGATGCGGCATTCGATGGCATGACCGCGAATTTCAAGATTTTTCGGAAGAATGTTGCTGAGCTTTTCGCCCGCCGCGATGCGAAACTGCGCCTTGACCAGATCGATGCCCGTCACCATCTCGGTAACGGGATGCTCCACCTGAATGCGTGTGTTCATTTCGATGAAGTAGAGCTTGCCATCTTCATCCATCAAAAACTCGACCGTTCCGGCATTCATATAACCGATGGTTTCCAGGCACCGCTTGAGCGTGGCGCCAATTTCTTCGCGCATCTTCGGCGTTACCTGGAGCGACGGCGCTTCCTCAATCAATTTCTGATGCCTTCGCTGGATGGAGCACTCACGCTCTCCGAGCGACACAACGTTGCCGTGCTCGTCGGCCAAAACCTGAAATTCGATATGGCGCGGACGCTCGATGAATTTTTCCATGTACAGATCGCCATTGCCGAAGGCGTTTTGCGCCTCGGTGCGCGCGGCATGGAAAAAATTCGGCAACTCTTCGGCGCTGCGCACGACGCGCATCCCGCGCCCCCCTCCGCCTGCGGAAGCCTTCAGGATTACTGGATAACCCGTGTGCTTGGCCCAATCCCGCGCCTCTTCTTCGCTCTGGATGACGCCTTCAGAGCCGGGAAGGATGGGCACCTTGGCCTTTTTCATGGAAATGCGGGCCTTTTCTTTCTCACCCATCAGCCGCGTCACTTCCGGCGGCGGTCCAATAAATTTGATGTTCGACGCGCGGCAGACTTCGGCGAAGTTGGCATTCTCGCTCAGCAGCCCATAGCCCGGATGGATGGCATCGACATCGGCAATCTCCGCAGCGCTAATGACTGCCGGGACGTTCAGATAGCTGTCTGCGGAACGCGGCGGCCCAATGCAGATGGCTTCATCCGCAAAGCGGACGTGCAACGAGTTGCGGTCGGCCTCACTGTAGACGGCGACCGTGCGGATGCCCATCTCTTTGCAGGCACTGATGATGCGTAAGGCGATTTCGCCGCGATTGGCGATGAGAACTTTTCGAAACATAGACCTCGACTCGGTGGAGTGTTCGACGGATGCAAAACTTAGCGTGGACGAATGGCAAAAAGAGGCTGGCCGTATTCCACGGGCTGGCCCGCAGTCACCATGCGTTTGACGATTTCACCCGCCGTATCACACTCGATTTCATTCATCAGTTTCATCGCTTCTACAATGCAGATCACCTGGCTGGACTCGACTTGATCGCCCACTTTGACGAAAGGCTCAGCGCCGGGCGACGGCGCGTCATAAAAGGTCCCCACTATGGGAGACTTCACAATGTGCAGGCCTGCTTCGTCGTTGCCGGTGGAGGGTGTCGGAGCCGTAGAAGTTGTAAGTCCGGAAGTTTGGGGGCTGCTGGCCAAAGTTTGCGTGGGCGGTAGAGCCGGGGCCAGGGAAATGGCTGGCTGCGATGCGCGCAGCAAATTTGCCAACTGGCTGGCATCGATGTTGGTGGCAGAACTACCGTGTCCGGCGAAGCTCAGGCGGACTTTCAGGTCCTCCTGCTCCAGTTCAAACTCGCCCACTTCATTTTTCTTCAGAAACTCGATCAGATCTTTCAGCGATTGCAATTGTCCTGCGTTCATATCGAGACGTACTCCTAAGAATTACTTGGCGAATCTATTCTGCCATTGCAAGTATAGTGGTCTGCGCGACAAGGTGGCAGCCGAACTTACAAACTTGCGCCCTCAGTGGGAGCCTCACTCTATAGTTCAATCCATGCTTTCGTCGCAGGCGTCAAAACCTCCGCGCCGCTCCGTGTCACCAGGACCATGTCTTCAATGCGTATGCCGAATTTTCCTGGCAAATAGACCCCGGGTTCAATGGTAATCACCATGCCTGCTTCCAGTCTTTGCTCCTGCCGCGCCGCGATGCGTGGGCCTTCGTGAATCTCCAGACCAACTCCGTGCCCAGTGGAATGCGTAAAGTAATCCGCCAGCTTGGCGCGCCGCAATACGCTGCGGGCTGCCTCATCGACGTCCCCGCAAGCCACTCCAGCTTTAACGGCCCCGATGGCCGCCAGTTGCGCTTCCATTACAGCTTCATACGCAAAGCGCTCGGCAATACTTGCAGGACCGAGCCGCACCGTCCGCGTCATGTCCGAACAATAACCACTGAGCATAACACCGAAATCGAGGACGACGAACCCTCGTTTAGGCAAGCGCTGCGTGGTGGCGTGGCCATGGGGCAGGGCAGAACGCGCGCCGCTGGCCACAATCGTTTCAAAGGACATGGCCTCCGCGCCTGCCATGCGCGCGGCGAACTCCAGTTGCGCGGCGATTTCCACCTCGCGTTTTCCCGGTCCGATGGCTGTCAGCAGATGGTGGAACAGCGAGCAGCCAAGCTGGGCAGCGGCGCGCAGACGGACGATTTCGTCTGCATCTTTTATCTCTCGCAGGCGCGCAACCATTGCGGGCACAGGTTGAAAAAAGCCGCGCCGCAGCTTGCTGGCGATTTCCGCGCCCATCGTCTCCAATGTTGCAACGGTGGTGTGCTCGGCATCGAACGCGCAATGGCGGATGCCTTGTGTCCGCATCCACGCGCACGCTTCGCGCAGGACGGGACCCTGGGCAATCACCACGCCAGCGCCTTTGGTTTCCTGCCGCGCCTGCTCGATGTAGCGGCCATCGGTAAACAACATGGCAGTGGCCGCGTTTTTCTTTGCCTCTCCGCGCCCGAAAGCTGTGACAGGCCGCAGTACCAGCGCGGCGCTAGAGCCCGTAAAGCCTGTCAGATAGCGGACGTCCTGCGGATGCGCAATCAGCATTGCGTCCGTAGAGGGGAGTTCCGATGAGAGCGCGGCTGCCAGCCGCTTCAGGCGAACCATACGCTTTTGGTTATAGCATTCATGGGGAAGTGTTGAGGAGGTTCCGCCTATCCAGGCTCAGAGCTTGGACATCCTGTTACCGGTCTTCTTTGCGATAATTCCAAATTGACCAACTACTCTATGCTGCGGTGACTTTACCCGACGCGCGGTGGACATTACAATCACAAAAGCAGGCCGACGTAGCTCAGTTGGTAGAGCAGCTGATTCGTAATCAGCAGGTCAGCGGTTCAAGTCCGCTCGTCGGCTCCATTCCTCTGCCGTATCTTACCTGACACGCGCGTACACCGCAGATTTCGATCCGTACCTGTCTGCGAATCTGGTTCGCGAACATGTCGCCGTCAACCCGGCTGACAACAATTTTTGACCGGTCTGTTAATTTCGTACCGGGTTTTCCTAGGAAATTGATGAAATGTTCTTGCAGCGGCCAATAAAACCCTGCATAATCATGGCGAGAGACGGTACCAGCGAGCACTCCCTTGTGACCCGATACAACCGTCAAGACGTACTTCGAATCCTCCAGGTGTCCGCCCGCCAACTGCAAGGCTGGGAGCGGGCAGGGTTGGTTGACTCTCTCGAAACGTACACATTTCAGCAACTCTCTCAACTTCGCAAATTGCGTCTTCTGTCATCCCAGCGTATTCGCAGCTCGCGCATCCATGCCTCAGTTGCGGCCATGCAGCGCGTTTCCGGCATGTCGAATCCATTGCTGGAAGCCGGAATGGTGTACGCAGGCTCACGCGTGATCTTCCGCCATCAGGGGACCATCGTCGATCCTTTATCGAGACAGCTCGTTTTTGACTTTGAAGCGCATGATGTATCGGGGCCCTGTATTGTCGTGGGAGCTGCTTCCAGTCAGCGCTATCGGGAATCTCAGGCTGCTGAACTGTTCTATGAAGCAGTCCGCCTGGAAGACGAGCAGGGTGCGCTGCGTCGTGTGGTGGAACTATATAGCCGCGCCGTTGAGCTGCACCCCACGCACGCCGCGGCGCTCATAAATCTGGGGACCATTTATTACAACCAGCGGCAGTATCTCCAGGCTGAGGATGTCTATCGTCGCGCCACCGTCGCCGATCCCAACTATGCGCTGGCTTTCTTCGATCTCGGCAATGCATTGGATGAGCTACAGCGTCTGATGGAAGCGATCGATGCCTACAAGACCGCCATTCGTCTGGTGTCAAAATATGCTGACGCACACTATAACCTCGCGCTGGCCTATGAGCGCATTGGCGAACATCGCAAAGCACTACCGCATTGGATGACCTATAGCAGACTCGACCCGTCTGGGCCATGGTCCAACCACGCGCGCGGTCAGGTCCGTCGCCTGATTGAGGCCGAGCATTTGCAGATTGTCGCGAGGCGGTAGCTCACGAATCATTCCTGGTTCTTTCCAAAAGTTAGGTTGATAAAATCAAAGCTGCCATGTCAGCCACCACTGAGATATCTCCTGCCATCTTTGCCAAGTATGAGCCAGTAATCGGCCTGGAAGTTCACGTCCAACTGTTGACCGCGACCAAGGCCTTCTGCGGTTGCTCGACACGGTTTGGCTCCGCTCCGAACACGCAGGTATGCCCAGTGTGCCTGGGCCTTCCCGGTGCGCTGCCCGTGTTGAATCGCCGCGCGGTGGAGTTTGCCACGCTTGCCGCGATGGCGCTGCATTGCCAGGTGAACGAAACCTCCATCTTTGCGCGCAAGAATTATTTCTACCCCGACCTGCCCAAGGGCTATCAGATTTCGCAGTTCGACAAGCCACTCGCCGAGCATGGCTGGATCGAGGTGCCCACGCCACAGGGGACTAAGCGCATCGGCATCACAAGGCTGCACATGGAGGAGGACGCCGGAAAGAGCATGCATGAGGGCTTTGCCGACTCCCGCGAGCGCACCTATATCGACCTGAACCGCTGTGGCACGCCGCTGATTGAAATCGTCAGCGAGCCGGACATTCGCTCCGCCGACGAAGCCTATGAGTATCTGACACGCATCAAAGAAATCCTGCTCTACACCGCCGTTAGCGATTGCAACATGGAAGAAGGCTCGCTGCGCTGCGATGCCAACGTGAGTGTGCGGCTGCGAGGGGCGGAAAAATTCGGCACCAAGGCCGAAGTCAAAAACGTGAACAGCTTCCGCTTCATCCGCGCTGCGCTGGAATATGAGATCGAGCGGCAGATTGAAATCGTCGAGTCCGGCGGTCGCGTGGTGCAGGAAACTCGCCTCTACAATTCGCAGGAGGGCCGCACCTATTCCATGCGCTCGAAGGAACAGGCCCACGATTATCGCTATTTCCCGGAGCCGGATCTGCCGCCGCTCATCGTGTCCGAAGCGTGGCGCAATGAAATACGCGCGCACATGCCGGAGCTGCCGGAAGCGCGCCGCAAGCGGATGGTCGCCGAGTATGAGATCACCGAGCAGGACGCGCAAGTGCTGACCGGCACCCGCGCTTTCGCCGACCAATTTGAGTTGGCAGCCAAGGCTGCGAAAAGCCCTAAGCGAGTGTCGAACCTGGTCCAGGGAGAACTGCTCGGTCGCCTGAAGGCCGCAGGGCTGGAACTCGAACAGTCGCCCATTTCCATGCAGGGCATCGCCAGGGCCGCCGACCTCGCGGAGAGCGGAGAACTGTCGAGCAAAATGCTGAAGCAGCTCTTTGACCGCTGCTTCGAGACCGGCGAGGATTTCGGCGTGATCTACGAACGCGAAAAGCCGCAGCAGATCAGCGATTCTGGCGCGATTGAAAAAATGATCGACGAAGTCATTGCAGCCAACCCTAAGCAGGTCGAGCAATATCGCGGTGGAAAGAGGACTGTGTCCGCCTTCTTCGTCGGCCAGGTGATGAAGCTGTCCAAAGGGCAGGCCAACCCCTCGCTGTTGAACGAACTGGTGACTAGGAAACTGGATGGCTAAGACGCCACAAATTGCACAAGTGATCGAAGTTGCTCCAGAGGACACCGGGCGAACGTACGCCGCGCTCTGCGTGCTACGCGAAGGACGGCCAGTAATGTCCTCCGTCGAAAGCTTCACCCAATGGGTCAATCAGCAGCAGCGCTCGGAAGGCTATCGGCTGGTGGCGACATTTATACCTGGGACGCCGGATGCAGTTGCGGCCGCCGGGTTTCGCATCCTGCATCAGCTTTCCAAAGGCCGCTTTTTATACGTGGATGATTTAGTGACGCTACCCCAGCATCGGTCGAGGGGTTACGCCGACCTTATATTCGCGTGGCTATTGGAAGAAGCCCGCCGTCTCGGATGCGCGCAGTTGCATCTGGATTCAGGTCATCAGCGTTACGATGCCCATCGTTTTTATCTGAAGCATGGGATGATCATGAACGCCCATCATTTCAGCATGGTCGTGGATTAACGCATCGCTTCTGAAAACAGAAAATCCTTTGGCCATTCGGTCTTGTAGCCAGCTTCGCGCAGGAGTGTGCTCAACTGCGCCCAGTGACGAAGTGAATGCAGCATGATGTGTGCGAATAGTTTTCGACGAGACGCGTGCAAGGTTCCTGCCGAGACAGTCTGCAGGGTGATGATTTCGTGCAGCGTCGTGTCATTCGCTTCAGACAAAAACTTCTTCAGGTTCCGCACGGCCTGCGCATGGACGGCAGAGAGATCGTCAAGCGAGCCGACCGGAATCGCGTCGTACGCAATCACTTCTTCGCCGAGCAGACGCTGCGAATGGCGCAGCTCCACGGCCCAGATATGTTTCAGCAGTCCGCGCGCCGTCCCGCTGTTGTAAATGTCGCAGGACACATCGAGTGCCGCAGGATTGTCCGCGAGCCACGTCAACCATTTTTGTGTCGAGGCTTCGTTATCGGCGAGCAGTTCTTCCAGGGTAATGCCTACAGCGCTCATCGTTTCTCTCTTTTTCCTCTTTAACGCTCGGTGGGCAATGTCGCGCCGGTAATAAATGCCGTCGAAATGAAGTTTACTCAGGGCCGCGTAGGCTCGGTCGCAGGCGGTTTGCAGTGTCGTGGCGATTGCGGTCACGGCAAGGACGCGTCCTCCGGCCGTCACAAGCTTGCCATCCACCAGAGTCGTGCCGGAATGAAAGATGGTCACGCCTGCTTCTTTCGCTGCTTCGTCCAGTCCTGTGATTACGTGGCCGGTTTTGACGCTGCCCGGATAGCCCTGCGAAGCAGCGATGACCGTGACGGAAGGCTCCTTGCTCCAGGCAAGCTCCACTTGGTCCAGCCGACCATCGATAGCAGCATCGAGCGCTTTCAGCAGTTCGCCATCCTTGAGCCGAGGTAGGATCGCCTGCGTCTCCGGATCGCCAAATCGCGTGTTGAATTCGAGCACCATGGGACCACGCGCCGTCATCATCAGCCCGCAGTACAGCACGCCGGTAAAGGGCGCTCCCTCGGCGGCCATGCCGTCGATCACCGGCTGCGCGATGTGGGCCACCAGCCAGTCGCGCATGTGCGGTTCGAGCAGTGCATCCGTAGAATAGGCGCCCATGCCTCCAGTGTTCAGGCCAGTGTCACCTTCACCGATGCGCTTGTGGTCCTGTGCGGCGACAAGAGGCAAAATGTGCTTGCCATCTGCAATTATAAGCCAAGATATTTCTTCACCTGTAAGAAATTCTTCAAGTATAACTTTATGGCAAACCTCGCCAAGTAACTTGCCGCTTAACAGGAGTGTCGCCGCTTCTTCCGCCTCGTGTTTGGTCGGGCAGATCACCACGCCTTTACCCGCAGCCAGCCCGTCTGCTTTGACGACAATGGGCGTATGAAAATGCGTCAGCGCTTCCTTGACTTCCTTCACAGAATGACAGACAGCATAGCCTGCGGTGGGCAGGCGATGGCGCTGCATAAATTCCTTGGCGAAGACTTTGCTGGTTTCGAGCATCGCCGCGCGCTGGGTGGGGCCGAAGACCCGCATGCCACGGCGCATCAACTCGTCCACCAGGCCGAGGCTGAGCGGAACCTCCGGGCCGACGATGGTCAGGTCGGGCATTTCGGCGACAGCCACGCGGACAAGGTCAGCCAAATCTTTTTGGTTAACAGGGACACAACGGGCCATCGCCGCGATACCGCCGTTGCCCGGCGCGCAGACCACTTCCCGCACGCGTGGCGACTGGCGGACAGCCCAGACCAGAGCGTGTTCGCGACCGCCGCCGCCAATCACGAGAACCTTCATGTGTGAGATTGCTCCGTGTTCTTTCCTGAAGAGAGACTGTCCTTCAGCGTAGGAAAGTGGGGCGGAGAAGTCAAACCGGGTGTTAGGTGAATGTATGATCTGCTATCGATAGCATCCGGCTATTTGCCGATCTCCTTCAGCATTCTTTCGCGTAGAAAGATGTTCACTTTCGTCTGATAGCCGTTACCCTGCGACTTGAGCCAAGCCAGCACGTCCGCATCCAACCGGATGGACACAGGTTGTTTCACCGGGCGATACCACTTGCCCTGAACAGCGTTCTTCCACGCTCCAGGTGGCAGCTCAGGAATGTCCGACGTATCGATTTTGTCTTCCGGCATTGCGGCCAGCCCCTGAATCTCCCGCATCTGTCTCAGGGTCAGCGGTTGATTCAGATTTAACTCGTAGATGACTGGTTTAGATTTTGCTCGCTTCTTAATATCCGATCTGTATCCATTTTCCCCTTGTATAGCGTAACGTTACGCAGTACAATTCGGGATAGATGATTCGCAGCTTTCGGCATAAGGGCATTGAGAAGTTTTTTCGCACCGGCTCGAAGGCTGGAATTCAGTCCAGGCACGCTGCGAAGCTCAACGAGCAGCTTACAGTGTTGAACATTGCCACCAAGCCGGAGCAAATGAACATTCCCGGCTGGCAATTGCACGCTTTGACCGCCGACCTTGTCGGACATTGGGCGGTCAGTGTCAACGGGAATTGGCGACTAACATTTGCCTTCGAGGATGAGGATGCTGTCCTCGTCGATTATTGGGATTACCACTGAGGGAGAGGAGTTCCCATCATGCGTATGCACAGCCCGGCCCACCCGGGAAAAATTCTCGCCAACTACCTATTTGGCCGGTCCGTAACCGAAGTAGCTCGCCATCTTGGAGTCACCCGCCCAACGCTGTCGCGAGTGTTGAACGGCCGGGCTGGAATCTCAGCGGACATGGCCCTGCGTCTCGCGGAAGCGTTCCAC
Organism: Acidobacteriota bacterium; assembly: GCA_021790655.1. Lineage (GTDB taxonomy): Bacteria > Acidobacteriota > Terriglobia > Terriglobales > Acidobacteriaceae > JAKAAZ01. The sequence continues at coordinate 9,979 of JAJYGR010000201.1, forward strand.
ACGGATGCGGACTTCTGGCTCCGTCTCCAGATGCAGCGCGACCTGTGGGAGGCATCGCAAAAGAAACGCGCTAGGGTGAAGCGGCTCTCCGTAAGCGCCGTCGCTTGAATGGCGTCGTGATAAGCAGTGCGGGTGCCCCAGGTTCGGGCGCCCCTCCGCGGCGTGCAGGCGCAGCGCCTGAACCTGAGGCTTTTCCCCTATACTCCAGCAATGCCGATGGGTCTCAAGCGCTATCAAAATTTTGGAGACTTGCATTTTGTCACCTTCAGTTGCTATCAGCGGGAAGCGTATCTTCGTTCGCCGGCGGCACGAAGCCTCTTTGAAACGTCCTTGGAGAAAATGCGGCTGCGATATGGATTCTTCGTCGCGGGCTACGTGGTGATGCCCGAACACGTCCACCTGCTGCTCAGCGAACCTCCAGAGGAACCACTTGCGATGGCCTTGAAGTCGATTAAGGTATCGGTTGCCAAGCAATCGCAAGAGCGTCCCTTTTGGCAGCCGCGCTACTACGACTTCAACGTCTATACGGAGCGCAAGCGCATCGAGAAGTTGAAGTACATGCATCGGAATCCGGTGAAGCGCGGACTGGTCGAGAGGCCGGAAGACTGGCAGTGGTCCAGCTTCCGGCATTATATGACGGGAGAATCTGGGACGGTTGAGATTGAATCCTGGTGGACGGCGACCCGTCGGGAAAAGCAGAAAGACCCAGGTTAGGTCGCCCTTCCGCAGCGGGCAGGCGCGGCGCCCGAACCTGGGGCACCCGCATTTCACTGACACAATAAAGTGTGTGCGGCAGGGATGAACCGGGGTGCCCCAGATGCGCCGCGTTGTTTGCGGCTCATCTGGGAAGAAGATGTACAGTGTGGGTAGGGAGTGAGACCCTCCCACATCTCCCCGCACAAAACGCGGGTAGATGTGGGGCACCCGGCAATCCAACGCCTACCGCTTTTCTTTCCTCACCTTCCGGCGCTACCATAGGTGCAGGCGGTATCAGGCAGCCGGAACGCTATGCTCTTCGTCCCCAAAGTTATCTTCTTCAAACGCTGGCACCGAGGCAAGCCGGATCGCGGCTAGGGGCCGCTGTATTCCTCTCCTCTGACATCTTTGGTCGTAGAATCGTTTGCGAGATGCGCTCCTTTGCGGATCAAGGCTAAGAGCGCATGCCGCCAGCGAAAGTTTCCATCCCACCCTTCGCAAAAGGCGCGAAGGATGGGGCACCCGACATGGAGAAATTTATGAATAGTTTTGGCAGCCGGTCTGATCTGAAATCCGGCAATCGCACGTATGAAATTTTCAAATTGAGCGCGCTGGCGCAGCATGGCGTTTCGCTCGAAAACCTGCCGTACTCGCTGCGCATATTGCTCGAAAATCTTTTGCGGCATGAGGACGGCACCCGCGTCACGGCGGACGACATTCAATTTCTGGCGAAGTGGGACGCGCAGGCCGAGCCGTCGCGCGAGA
>JAJYGR010000161.1 GCA_021790655.1 Acidobacteriota bacterium
CGTCCCACTGGGATTTTTCTATCGGGACATTCAGGAGCGCCAGCTTCCCGCAGTTTCCTGGATTGTTCCGACCATGCAAAACAGCGAACACCCGCCCTCTGATGCGGTTCAAGGGATGTGGTACGTCACCAACCTCATCAATGCCGTCATGCAAAGCCCCTACTGGAAGGATACGGTCATTGTTCTGGTCTGGGACGACTTCGGCGGGTTCTACGACCATGTGCCGCCGCCTCAAGTGGACCGCTATGGTTATGGCCCGCGGGTGCCCGCAATGATGATCTCGCCTTACGCGAAGCCTGGGTCCGTCTGCCATACTCGCTTCGATTTCACTTCGCCGCTGAAGTTGATCGAGGAGCGCTTCGGGTTGAAACCCTTGACGCAACGCGATGCCAACGCCAACGACATGACGGATTGCCTCGATTTCAGCCAAAAGCCGCTGGCGTCGGTGGTGATCACTCCAGAGAAGCTCGATTTCAGCAAACTCAAGACAACCATGCCCTGATGCAATGCGATCATACTGGGCCTCAGGGATTGAGGTTCGAACAGCGCTCGAATATTGCAGTTGGTGCTGAAGGTTCACTTCTAAATTAGTGAAACACATCCTTGATGAGGAGTCTGTAACTTATGATTTCAGCAAAGATTCAACGAATCTCGCGTAAATCGCGCGGCCTGCCTAATCCTATGGGGAGAGTGTGGCTGCTTGCGTTCGTGTCATCGCTGCCGATCCTTTCGGGGAGTGCTCTGGCCCAGAACCAATCCTCGACTCCTCAAGGAATTCACAAGATCCGACATGTGATCATCATCATGCAGGAGAACCGCTCGTTCGACAGTTACTTTGGCACTTTTCCGGGAGCCGACGGTTTACCGACGAAGGATGGCGCTTTCACTGTCTGCAATCCCGACAAACAGACAGGGCAGTGCATGAGTCCCTATCACGATACCAATGACATCAATGGGGGTGGACCGCATGAGGCAGCTTCCAGTCTTGCGGACATCGACAGCGGTAAAATGGACGGATTTGTAGTCCAGGCTGAAAAAGGCCGCAGGGGTTGTCTGAACAGTGCGAATCCTGCATGTACCAATTCAGTAAAGCCAGATGTCATGGGGTATCACGACGGCCGCGACATTCCGAACTACTGGGCCTATGCACATACCTTCGTTCTACAGGACCAAATGTTCGAACCGAATGCGTCCTGGAGCCTGCCCGCTCATTTATATGAGATCTCAGCATGGTCGGCATATTGTACAAAGCACGACGACCCGAAAAGTTGTGTGAACGAGCTGAATTCTCCAGGAATAACCCCCAATTTTGGTGGCAGAGGACACTTTGGTGGCGAACGGAATGGACCCATCGGCACGAAGCCGATTTATGCGTGGACGGATCTGACGTATCTACTCCACGCTCACCAGGTAAGCTGGGGTTATTACGTGATGAAAGGTGCCGAAACGGATTGTAAGAAAGGTGCTGGCATGTCCTGTCCTCCAGTCAAACGGGACAAGGGGACCCCGGGGATATGGAACCCGCTGCCCTATTTCGACACGGTAAAAGACGACGGCGAGCTTTCCCGCATTCAGCCTCTGGAGAATTTCTACACCCAGGCACGTGAAGGCACATTGCCCTCGGTATCCTGGATTGCTCCGGCGTTCCGGGTCAGTGAACATCCGCCTGCACTGGTAAGTGTTGGCCAAAGTTGGGTGACGGGTCTGATCAATGCCGTGATGCAGGGGCCGGACTGGAAAGACTGCGCCATCTTTCTGGTTTGGGATGACTGGGGAGGATTTTACGATCATGAACCGCCCCCTGTCGTGGATGAAAACGGATATGGGCTACGTGTTCCGGCGATGGTCATTTCGCCTTATGCCAGACCTCATTTCATCGACCATCAAACTCTCAGTTTCGATGCGTATCTGAAATTTATCGAAGACGATTTTATGGGTGGAGCCCGGCTCAATCCAAAGACCGATGGAAGGCCCGATCCCAGGCCAACGGTACGCGAAGATGTCCCCATCCTCGGCGATCTGACCAAGGACTTTAATTTCGATCAGCAACCGCTTCCGGCCTTGGTCCTTTCCGAGCACCCATCGACGGATTTAGTTGCTGTGCCGCGAGCTACAAAAAGGAAACCTAAGAAGCAATAGAACGACTTTATCTGTTTGGCAATAATTATGTCGTACCTCGATCTTGTTTCAGGGGTGAAGCGAGATCGAGAGTAATATTTTCCGAGAAACTGATCGGAAGACCACATGCGGCGCTGTGGGCCGAAAAGCTGGTAGTGCAAAATATCATGACGATTGAAACCACGTATTCTCTTCAGGATTCGTTACAGCCCGCAGCTGCGGGTACAGCGACGAATGCTGCGGACACGGAAACCGTCATGATGCCGGTCGGAGTTCCAGGCTACACGCTACGGGAAGAGCTGCGCCGGGTCCCGTCGACAGAGCCGCCCGTGCTGCCAGTCAATAAAGACCTGAAGTACATTGGTAAGCCGACCTCGCGCTGGGACGCCCATGCCATGGTAAGCGGAACGGCACGCTACACGGCCGATATTCAACTGCCTGGAATGCTCTATGCCAAGTTTGTGAACGCGGCGGTTCCACACGCGAAAATTCTATCGGTAGATACATCGGTTGCTGAGAATTATCCTGGCGTGAAGGGAGTGCATGTCATTCAGCATGTGCGCGGCAGGGCCGCAATCCATGGATGTCCGCCGGGGTGGCATCTCCGGCCCACCCACCGGGCGCCGCCGCAGCCGCCAGTCAAAGTTGCGAAGAAGTCCGCAGCATAACTATCCACTCAACTGGAACACTCTGCGGAGCCTTTTAAGTCAAAGGCTCCGCATTTTCTTGTGTCGCTGCCCGTCTGCCCGCCCTGGTGCGATGCTCCTGCCACCGCCGTTGCGGCATCTCCGGCCCACCCGCCGGGCATCGCCGTCCTATTTGGACGGTGATCATTGGGCGAGAGATTCACAGACCGTGTCTGGTAACTCTGAGGGGAAAGATCGATCCGGCATAGTCGTGTGCTTTCCTACGCTTTCTTCAGCCGCTGCGACTTAAAGAGCGTCTTTACCTGCTCGATTCGCTCGATCGCTCCTTGAAGGAGTGCATCGTGGTCAACGCGAGGTTTAATCGGAATGGGAATTACCAACTGACTATCTCCACCCAAGTTCCCATCTTCGAGCTGACGTGGATCATCAAGCCAACTCCACGTTCCACGTGCAGTGAAGAAGATTTCTCTTAGCTCATTATCAATGATCTTCTCGTCAGCAAATTCGATCCATATCGGACTCTCGCCACGCTCAGACCACAAACGTGCATCAAAGCCAATCCATGCCCGATATGGCCCCAGTTGGCCCCATTTTCCGTAGTAACCCTCGCCACACGAATCGTGATTTTTCCGCTTCTCTGGTTTGAAGCAGTCTGCATCCGCAGCGGCGTCGACAATCTGGGTCAACAATTTCATACAATCGTAGACAGCCCAGCCAACGTCCTTACTGGACACCATCTTGGCATCCAGATTCTCGACTCCCTTTGTCTCTTCCACGTTGCACAGCCTCCTTAGCTGGTTGATGAACAGTTCAGCATCCGAAATGCTTGAGACGGTTGATATGCCAGAGGTAAGTGGCGCTAAGGCATCGAGTAAATTGTTCCAAGTGATTACTGCGATGAACTTCTGGCCAGTTCTCCCAATACATCCCAACGAAGTTATTGAGGGAGCAACGATTGGCCCATTAACCTCTTCACAACGGGTGCAAACCTGCTCCCAGATACTTTTGCGCCGCGATTTTGGTACAACGAAAAGCACGAGCCCATCTTTCGAGACTTCGTTGAGATAAGCGCAGGGTTGCTTGCTGGTGAGCAGCGCCCAGAACTTGTTTTCCACGATGACCCGGCATTCGCCCTGCTTGTCGATGAGCTTAATATCAGGTATTCCATTTTCTCCTGATAATCTCGTCTCCGCAGAGAAGCCTGATTCTAGGTATGGAAAACCGAGTACGGTCAAGAGAGATGTAATAGAGCTCTGAACATATGCTCCGCGCATCAGGTATGTAACCACATCTGTGGCTATATCTTCCGCTTTGCGGCTGTATCGCCTTGCGATAAAGGCAAGAAATCCGCTCATCTCACCACCCCCGTGGATTGCTTATGATTTCCGGAGGATATCTGCGGAAGGCGAGAATCGGGTGACCTGTGATCTCCAGAAGAAAGGAGCGTCAGATTCCTTATCTCTTTGTCGATTTCCTGAACGAGCGTGAGTGGTTCAATAACCTCCGCATCCGCTCCCCAGCCGATCAGCCAGCGCTTGACTTCCCACAAATTCCCGACTTGCAGTTCCATGATCACGCTACCGTCGTCCTGCGGAATAAGTTTTTGCGAATCGTGCCAATGGCGTTCCACGATATACGGTGACTGGTCCGGCGAGAAGCGAATCCGCACCAATTGCGGCTGGCCGCCGTGGATTGGAAACGCAGTGCGCTGGAACGCCTCGAAGTCGAAATCATCTTGAATCGTGAACCGTTGATTTGTGGTCGAGACGCCGCTGATCCGCTCGACAGCAAAAGTCCGAATTGCCCGCTTCGCATGATCGTGCGCGATCAAGTACAGTCCGCCGCCGGTGTACCAAAGCCGATAGGGATCGACGGCGCGTGTTTGCGCATCGGGGGCCTTCAACGGCTTGTGTTGGATACGGACTGTGAGCCGGTGTCGAATGGCGCGGTTGAGCGCATCGATGGCCTTGGACGACTCACTATAATCCTTCCAGCCTGTCACGGAAACCGCCGTTTGTTGCTTCAATTGCCGCAGAAGATCGTGTCCCGACGCTGGCAGCCGCGCGCCGATTTTCTCCAATGCGCTATCCAAGGCCCTTTGCATCGGACTTCCATGGAGCACCTGCAGAAGATCGCGACTGAAATACAGCGCCATCAACTCCGCCAAATTAAAGGAGATCTCGGCTGATTCCTTGGTGGAATCGAGCAGTCGCCAATATACCGTTCTGTCCCGCGATTCGGACAGGACGGGAAACCCGGCCGCTTCCAAAACGGCAATGTCGCGCTGGATCGTGCGCTTGGAACTGCCGAGTTCGGCCTTGAGTTGGTCCAGCGACCGGCCAACTCTGCCGGAAAGCAGGCTGACGATTTTCCACTGTCGAGTTAGCTGTTCGCCTCTCACGGGCCAATCAAGTCCTTCCGAATGCCACTCTGCCGCAGGGGTACGACAGATCAGGTCGCGCACGGAAAAAATCTTATTGGGCATGACCTGATGTGTCGTAGCGGCAGGATGCAATAGCTGCCATGATAAAAACTTTACGCCTCAGCTTGGCAAGCAGATCAGCGGAAATTCGGAATGCACTGGACCAATACACCCCCTGGATTCGGACATGCATGGCGGAGGATGGGGGCAGCCTCATCCAACTCCGGTTTGACCATTCACTGGCCGCAATCGCCGCCCATCACCTGATCGGCGTTCGCTGCCGAACGGCGATGCAGTCCCAAGGGCGGACGGCCCTTGAAACGAGACTGCAAAGAATCGAATTCCCACCAGAAATTGCTCCCGCAATCAAGCTGCGACTGGTTTCGCTGCCGCAGACTTCTCATGACTGGTCGGCGGAGTGGCTGGATTGTCCGGTCGCGTTATTTTTCTCCGGATTCGCCGGGCCGGTGATTGCAGCGAATTTGCCGTGCGTAGACGGGGCCGGTCACACCTCTGAGTGGCGAGAAGTGACGCTCTCGAAACGGGAAGATGTTCCTGCTCTTCTGGATCTGATGAAGGCGGCCTTTGGAGGGAATCGTCCGTTGAAAGTGATGGGCGAAGAGAGCGTGACGATCCAGCCGCTTGAGTGGGATGACCTTATTCTGGATGACTCCGTGGTTCGCCTGGTCAAAGACGACTTCCACCTGTTTCTTGAGCGGGAAAAATGGTACAAGCAGCACCGGCTTCCGTTTCGTCGCGGATACCTCTTCCACGGCCCTCCGGGCAACGGCAAGAGCAGCGTGATTCGAGCGATGCTCTCTACGGCAGGCATTTCGGGCTTCACGCTCAATCCGTTCCGCGTTTTTACCGATGACGACATGATGGCGGCCATGTTCGCTGAAGCTGCTCAGACCACGCCATCGATCATCGTGCTGGAAGACCTTGACCGATGGTTTCCTGTCAGCAAGGAGGAGGAGTCCGGCTGCCGGATTTCAATCCAGCAACTTCTGAATCATCTGGACGGCATAGGAAACCAGGACGGCATTATCATTGTTGCGACCGCCAATAATCCTGGCATTCTTGATGCGGCAATTCTTCGGCGACCCGGCCGGTTCGACCGAGTTGTTGGATTCCAAAATCCCATTGCGGAGCATCGCGAAAGGTATCTGCGCCAGATGCATCCGCAGTTGGCGCAAGAAGACCTGACAGAATTTACACGCAGAACGGCGGGCTTTTCGTTTGCGCAACTACGCGAGGCTTACATACTGGCAGGCCAGATTGCACTGGAAGGGGACGGTCAGATTGACGCGGAGCAATTGGTGCAGGCTGCCTGCACGCTTTCCGAGACAATGATGCTGGCCGATCGCAAATGGAATACGCAGATCGGATTCCGAGAACCTGTTTAATCCGCCAGCAGTCTCCTCAAGTCGCAACTGAGACCCGCGCGGCAACGGTTTCTACGGACATCGACTGGCTCCAGAAGCAGCACCAGTGGCCGGGCCTGAAGGCCATCGGCAAAGTGGTGCGGGTGCGCGAAACGGCGGAGAACACCAGCACAGAAACCGCCTACTATCTGCTGAGCGCGGCCCTCACGCCGGAGCGGTTCAACCAGGTGGTGCGCCAACACTGGGGCGTGGAAAATCCGCCGCGGCGGACACTGGCGGTTGGATGTGGTCATGAACGAGGACCAGGACAGGACCCGAATGGGACACGGGCCGCACAATCTGGCGGTGCTACGCCACATGGCCATCAACGCCATGCAAAAAGAGGGATCGAAAGGCTCCTTGCGTGGCAAGTTCAAACGCGCCGGCTGGGACCATGACTTCCTATTCCGCCTCTTGGAGCTATTTTGAAATGCGATTGCCCTGCTAGGAGAAGAAATACAACGAGAACAACCACCGCGATGAAGTAGAGGATGTACGAGTTCGGTACATCTGTGTCGTCAACCATCCAAACGTCCTTGGGATTCATCGGCATGTGCGGCCGGTTTCCTCGGCATCAATGCTTCAATTGATAGATTGCTTCGAGCAGAATCATGGCGATGGTCGACAAGATACAAACTACGGCGAGCGTGGCGCCAACCCAGAAAATGAAGGACGCAAGTTGCTTGCCGCCCTGTTTTCCATTCGTGATGGTGTGAACTTTCTTCATGCGCGTCGAGAAGTACTTGAAGTTTGCCTTTTGAAATGTTTTGGTCTGCCAAAGGGGCCTAGTTTTCAAACTCTGTTTCCGGTGTGGGCAGCACATCGTTCTCGCCGGCAAACCAGACATACAAGGTCGGCAAGAGGAAAATGCTCATGACCAGATCGGCGATCAGTCCGCCCACGATGACGATGGCGAATGGACGCTGGGAGTCGGACCCAATTCCGTGAGACATAGCTGCAGGGAGCAGACCGAGAGTGGCGACCAGCATGGTCATCATGATGGGGCGCAGCCGCAGGACAGCGCCTTCGACGGCGGATTCCTCGATGGAATGGCCGCGCGCGCGAAGCTGGTTGATATATTCCAGCATGATGACGCCGGTCTGCACGGAGACGCCGAAAAGAGCAAGAAAGCCGACACCGGACGAGACGCTGAAATTGGTGTGCGTGATTAGGAGAGCAAGCAGCCCGCCGATGCGCGCCATGGCGACATTGGCGAGAATCAGCATCCCCCACTTGAAGGACTTGTACATGGAATACAGGATGATAAAAATCAAAAGTACAGTAATTGGCACAATGATGAGCATCCGCGCTTCCGCGCGTACCTCGCTCTGATATTCCCCTTCCCATCCGAGGTGATATCCGCGGGGCAGTTTTACCTGCGCATCTACCTTCTGGATGGCCTCCTTGACGGCGTCGCCAAGCGCGCGGCCGCGCACGCTGTACTTGATTGCGACGTAGCGCTGATTATTTTCACGATAGATTTCAGAGCCCTCGTCCGCTTCCCGAATCGTACAGAGCTGGGCCAGGGAAACTCGTTCGCCGGAAGGCGACAGCAGGCGAATATTCTGGATCGCTTCCCGCGTATTCCTGTACTGGGGGAGATAGCGCAAGGTGAGGTTATAACTCTGCTCGCCCCTTAGGACCTGCGTAAGTGCGTTGCCTCCGACCGCGGTCTGGACGGCGTCCTGAATGTCTGCAACATTGATTTGGAATCGCGCGGCCTTCTGCCGATTTACGACGATGTCCAGATCCGGCTGGCCGGTGACCTGAAAGACCCCAAGGTCTGTAATGCCACGGATGTGGCCCATGATGGCTGCTATCTGGTCAGCTTTATCTTCCAGCAGGTGCAGATCGCTGCCGTAGACCTTGGTGGCCAGCTCGCCTTTGACCCCGCTGACGGCCTCCTCCATGTTGTCTTCAATCGGTTGGGAGAAGCCCCAGACCACGCCGGGAATCTGTTTCTCAAGTTCGCGACTCATGGAAGCGATCAAGTTGTCTTTGTTCTGATCGAAGACGGGTCGCCACTGTTCTTTCGGCTTCAGCCCGACGAAGTACTCCGTGTTGAAGAAGCCGGTGTGGTCCGTGCCGTCATCCGGGCGGCCGGTTTGACTGGTGCAATCGGTGGCTTCAGGAAAAGAGCAAAGGATGATTCTGGCCCTGTTCGCAACGCTGACTCCCTCATCCGGGCCCGCGCTTTGGGCAAGCGTACCGCGCACCCATAGCGCGCCTTCGTCCAGATGCGGCAGGAATTCCGAGCCGATGACACCGCCAAATGCAAGGTAAAGAGCGACAAACAGGCCCGCCACTCCTACGCCAACCGTAAGGCTGCGGTGATGGATAGTCCAGGTGACACTCTTCCGGTATCGCCCCGTAAGATATTCCATCACCGGGTTTTTCCATTCTTTTGCGCCTTTACTGAACAAAAAACTGGAAAGCACAGGAGCAAGGACCATGGAAAAAATGAGAGCGCCGAGCAGCGCGAAAGCCACAGTCCATGCCATGGGCCGGAAGAGCCGGCCTTCCACCGCCTGCAACGTAAAAATCGGCAGATAGGCGGTAATGATGATCAGGATCGCGTAGAAGACCGGCCGCTGCACCTCATGGGCCGCTTCCCGGATTCGTTCGTACGGTGATCTTCCATCTTCCTCTTCGCGCCCGAGATGGCGAACGATGTTTTCCACCATCACCACAGCGCCATCGACGACCATGCCAAAGTCCAGCGCGCCCAGAGAGAGCAAGTTGGCTGGAATGTGTTTTAGGTCAAGGCAAATGGCCGCAAACAATAATGAGAACGGGATGGTGAGCGCAACGATAAATGCGCCGCGCACATTGCCGAGGAAGAGAAAGAGAATGATGACAACTAAGATCATTCCCTCGGTAAGGTTGTGCAGGACGGTGTGGGTTGTGAAGCGCAACAGGTCGCTTCTGTCGATGAAGGGAACAATCTTTACCCCCTTCGGCAGAATCTGATCATTCAGTTCCTTAACTTTTTGGTGAATGCCTTCCAGCACGGGCTGCGCGTCGGCACCCTTTTGCAGCACTGCGATCCCCGAAACTACATCGTCGTTATCGACAAGCTTTCCGTCCTCGCGGTGGTACGTCTGGCCAAACTGGCCAAGCCGTATCTCCGGACCCTGAGTAACGAAGGCAATATCCTTCACCCGAAGCGGCGTGCCGCTTTTGGTCGTGATGACCGTGTTTTCGATGTCTTGCAGGTTTCTGACCAGGCCTACTTCCCGAATATTGATCTGCTGCAGGCCAGCCTGGATGAAGCTGCCGCCGGCATTGGCATTGTTGTTCGTCAGTTGCTGCTCCACCTGCGCAATACTCAGTCCGTAAGAGACCAGCTTGTCTGGATCGAGACGGACCTGATATTCGCGCGTGGGACCGCCGAACGGATTGGTGTCGGGAACACCTGGGACTGACTTCAGGTTCTTCTCCACCACCCAGGTCTCGAGCGACTTCAGGTTCATCGGATCGTACTCGGGGTTGGTACTTTGCAGCGTGTAGAAGTAGATCTGCCCTACCGGACTCCAGTCTGTGCCCATCTGCGGAACGACGCCGGGGGGCAGGCTGACCTGCGACAGCCGCTCTAGAACACGCTCGCGATTTTCGAAGTCCGTCGTGTCTTCGCCGAAAACCATCTCCACGGTGGAGAGGCCGAAGATCGACCACGAACGGACGTGGGCCACGCCCGGAATACCATTCATCACGGTTTCCATCGGAATCGTGACCTGTTGTTCGATCTGTTCCGCGGAGATTCCAGGCCACTGCGCAATCACATCAACATAGTTGTTTGCCACGTCCGGATACGCTTCGACGGGAAGTCGATGGAACGAAACCGCGCCCCAGGCAAACAGTAGAATCGCAGCCACCAGTACAAGAAAACGATTCTGTAGCGCAAAATCAACAATTCTGCGAATCATTGCGTCTCCAGAGTCGCTTCGAGTTGCAGAACATCCGAGACCACCTTCTGGCCCGGTTCAATCCCGGAAAGAATCTGCTGTTTGGCGCCAGGCAACATGTCGCCGGTGTTGACTTCCACGCGCCGGAACTGCTTATCACCGGCTGGAACAAAGACCCAGTCGCGGTCATGCAGGTGCAGAATGGCGGAGGAAGGCACAACCGCGTAGGTGTCCTTCGCTTTGCTCTCAAAGGTCGCGGTGACGAACATGCCGACTTTAAGAATGCCGGGGTTGGCGATCTCAATGCGCACCGCGGCTGTACGGAGGTTGGGATCGAGAATGGGCTCGATATCGGAGATTCGTCCGGTCAGGTCCCTGCCCGGATAGGCATTGATCCTGATTGTTGCGGACTGCCCCAACGATATCTTTGGGAGGTCGTTTTCGTATACGTTACAAACGACCCAGACAACCGACAGATCGGCGATGGTAAACGCCGTAGGGGACCCGGAGTAAGTCACGCCTGCCGCAGCCGCGTTGGTGACATTCTGTGCAATGATCACGCCGGAGATGGGCGCGTAGACATTTACGATGTTCGAGGGATGATCCTTGCTGACCCCGAGCGTATCCAGTTGGCCCTCAGCGGCATGCAGGTCCGCTATCGCGTCCTGTTCGGTGTCTTGCGCCTGCTCCAGTTGGCTTTGCGGAATTGCGCCATGTTGATAAAGGATCGTTGCACGCTTGAGCTGAGTGTCGGCCAGGTGCTCGTCGTTCACCGTCTTTAGA
>JAJYGR010000123.1 GCA_021790655.1 Acidobacteriota bacterium
TAAGGTGCTGGCGCTGGAATCCGGTGCCGACGACTACATCACAAAGCCATTCAGCATCCGCGAATGTATCGCACGTCTGCGCTCGTCTGTGCGCCGCGCGCAAACCCCGGAACGTAGCGAGGACGCTCCGCTGCTCATCGGCGAAATATGCCTGCTGCCAGCACGCCACAGCGTTACCCGCGCCGGACAGCCGATCCATCTGACGCGCAAGGAGTACGAGATCCTCAAATACCTCATGCTCCATGCCGGACGCTCGGTCACCTACAGCAGGCTGCTGGCCGCCGTCTGGGGTGCGGAGTATCGCGAGGAAGTTCATTACCTGCGCACCTTTGTCCACCAGCTACGCAGAAAAATCGAGCTGGACCCCGCCCGGCCACGCTACCTGCTCAACGATCCTTACGTCGGCTACCGTTTCGCTGAATTTCCAGAGGAAGACGGAACGGGGCCCGACGCCTTCGACGCGCCCGATCCGACGCGCCCCCACGTCAGCAGCTAGTCAGGGCGTTTTCGCTCATCGTCTATACAAACTGGCAATGGTGAGTGTGGCTTTCCCTTAAGGAAAAGCCACGCCGAGAGCGTCTTCATTGTAAGCAGTATGAGCGAAAACGCTCTGACTAGCGTTCTGAATTTCGGTGTGCCGGATAACGACACATGCGCAGGGAAAGGATCGCATGCCCCCAAGCCGAAGGTCTGCTCTCAGAAATGAGAGAATGGCCCAACCTGCGCATACGCGTCAATCTCCACCTTCTCCTGTGCATCGGCCCGAAACGCAATCCGGCACCATTCCTCCCACGCATTGCTCCATGGTCAACGCAATTCCACAAGAGCCAGGCCCATCGAAGGCAAGGTCAGCGCGAACTGGTGATTGCGAATTGGCTGCACCTCCGGAGGACCAATCTCTGAGGCCCTTTGCAAAGACTTAATCTGATTGTGCGTCGGATATTTCGGGCTTCCCATTTTTTTCCAGGCATCGAGTGTGTCGCCATGCGAAGCATCCACGCGGCGAATAGTCGCATGAGCATGTCCTGAAATCCCCTTCAGGTCGAAGGAGATCGATTTTTCGGCACCGCTTGCACCCGGCTCGACAAGATTCCATGCCGCAATCACGATGGTTCCATCCTTGCGGCGCGTGACCAGGACGTCCCTACTGGAAGCAGAAAGGCGTTCGCTGCCAAGTTTATGCAGCAACGCGAATGCATCGAAAGCCGACTTAGGGATGCCATCTTCAGCGACCAAACCAAATCCACCGTAGAACGGCGTCTTCACCACACCCTGCTCTTCAAATACATCGGAGAAGGTCCAGTACGACATCATGCTCACCTTGCCGTCGCATTTGCTGATGGTGTCGGCTATCCATGGCCCCATGTAGATGGAATCTGTGATTTTCTGCTGATTCCTATACGAGGCATTGAACTCGCTCCAGATCAGTGGAATGTCCGGCCGTGCCGACTTTGCGATTTCCTGATGTACCTTATCGACGGCCAGGCAGACCATCTGATGTGGCGCTACAGGTCGGTCGTCGTGGAAGACATTCTTGCTCTTGTCGTCGCCATAAACGTGGGTCGAAACGAAGTCGAGCGGAACACTATTCTTTGTCGCGTGCTCAATCATGTCTCCAACCCAGGCAGCTTGCGCCGTCGCAGGTCCACCGACGCGAATGCGCGGGCTGACCGCCTTCAGCGCGCGGGCAGTGTGGTCATATAACTCGAAATACGTCAATTGCGCCGGCCGACCGCTCCAGAAGCCGATGTTTGGCTCGTTCCATACCTCGAAGTACCATTGCGAGACCTCTTCAATGCCATAACGATCGATCAAATGTTGCGCAAAGGCCGTCATCAGCGCGTCCCACTTTGAATAGTCACTCGGCGGAGAAATGATGGGCTTGTACCAGAAGCCCTGGTAGTCGAGCCGTGAGGCCAGCTTCTTCGGCATAAAACTGATCTCTACATACGGACGAATGTGATTGGCCAGCAGACCATCGTAAATCTGATCCACATAGGACCAGTTGTAGACGGGTTTTCCCTGTGCATCCTCTCCATAGACGCCGTTTTCGTCGTCGAAGATTGCGTGAAAGCGAACATAGCGAAAGTCTGTGACCTTTTCCACGCGCTGCAGGTCGTCTCGATAGCTCTGGCGAAGGGCGAGGTTCGCGCGTCCGGAGCCGAACATCTGCTCCCAGAAATGCGGGAACGGCGTGGCCTGCGCATGTGCGTCAATAGTGACGACTTCCTGCGCTTCGGCTACGCGTCCGCCAGGGCTGAGTGCGATGGCGAGTGCGCCAATCACAGATGCGGCAATGAAATATGGCTTGCGTTGTAGCATGCGAATCGACTCCGTTGATGGGATGAAAATATGTGTAGCAATAGTTGAGGGGTGCACCGTCTGCACCCCTCGTAGAAAAGTGTATCCATGCAAGTTAGAAGCTGAAGCGCGCCTGCAACTGCACTGTCCTGCTGCCCAATGCGGCATTGCCATTGAACGGCAGGCCAAAGTGTGAATTGACCTGGGTGATGGTGCCGTCCGGCGCTACCGAACCGATGGTGTCATCGATATTCCCACCGTTTATGTTCGTCTCGTTGAACAGGTTATAAGCGTCGGCGCGAACTTCAAAGACCGCATTGTCGCCCAGTACCCGCATCTTCGGCAGTCCGAACGCCTTGGTCAAGCTGGCGTCCACGTCCATATATCCCGGCCCGTTCAAACTGTTGCGGTGAATTCCAGGCGTAGGCGCGGGAGCCACCGCCGGGAAGGTCGGTCCTTGCACATATTTTGGCGGCGCGAAATATTTCGTGGCATTGCCGCCATAGTTCGTGTTCTGTGCTCCCATAAAGACGCTGTTGTTGGTCTTCTTTCCAGCGCCCCCAAGATAGGCCGCAGGCCGCAACGCTCCATAGCCGCTGCCCTGGTAATAAGGACCGGTGGTGTTGTAGACCGGGTTGAAGGGGAAGCCACTGTGAGCGTTGAAGATGCCGCCCAGCGACCAGCCGCCCAGCGCTTTCTCCATCAAGCTGTTTCCGTGGAAGAACACCGGCTGCCACAGGCCGAAGAGCTTGAACGCGTTCGTCACGTTGTAGTCCGAACGTCCGTAGGCCTGATGCACATCGAACGGATAGGGATCTTCTTCATACGGCCCGGATCCCTCGTCCATCGCCTTGGCCCAGGTGTACTGCGCTTCGAGACTGAAGTCATACGCGAGATTATGCTTCAGCGTGCCGGTCATGGCGTTATAGTTGCTGTTCGCGGTGTTGGAATAGTAATCAAGGAAATTCACCTTGGGGTTCAACGCGACACCGTTGGCCAACGCAATCACGTTGAAGTTCGACTGCGTCAACAGGTGGCGCGACTGGCTTCCCAGATAACCAAGAGTGGCCACGGTCTGGAAAGGCAGTTGATACTCCACTTGCATCGAGTAGTGATAGGTGACGATTGTCTTCGGATTGGCCTGAAACCCAGTCACAAAAATCGGTTGTGAGCCGGTCGGCAGGTTGTTCGCGCCAAACGTCGTAACGGTCGCCGGGTTGGGAGCGTAGCCGAAGAGAGAATTCACGTTCGACGCCATCTCGTAGAGGATACCGGTACCCGAACAAGAGGGGTTCGATGTGTACGGATAGGGGCAGGTGAAGTTTGCCTGGACCGCATTCGGTGGGTTGCCGTTTCCATTAGCCAGAATGGCAATCTCATCCTGGTTGTAATTGATGCCGAAACCGCCGCGAAGGACAGCTCTGCCGCTGGACTCCTTGGGTTGCCAGACAAAGCCAACCTGCGGACCCCAGTTGCTCTTCTGCGGCGTAAATAGATTGCCGCCCACGCGCACGTTCAGACCCGAAAGCGAGTTCGCGCCCGACCCGAACTGCAACACATCCAGGTTGTTCTCCTTGGAAGACATCGCCCCGAAGTACGACCAGCGTAAGCCGGCATTGATGGTCAGGTTAGGCCGGATCTTGTAATCGTCCTGCACGAAGGCGCCCCAGAGGTCGACACGGTCGTCCTGGCGATTGGCAAAGGGAACGCCGGTGGAGTGGTTGAACTGTCCGTTCTCGAAGTACGGAGCATCGTTGGCAAAGTCCCAAAGGTTATCAAAATTATAGGATGGGCGCGCCGCGTAGACAGGGTTGTTGAGGTAGTAAAGACGGGTGAGATCGCCGCCAACCTTGATGTTCTGGCTGCCCAATGTTTTTGTGAGGACGTCGTTGTAGTCGTACGTCCACTGGTCGAAGTTGCTGGGCCCCGGCGCTCCGAAGAACTGCGGATTCGCGCCGCCGATGGCGTTAATATTGTCCCGGGGCAGGCCGAAAGGTTCCTGCGGATTGGATGTGACTTCATTCCAGCGCCATCCGGCTGCGTTGGCGCGCGCCTGGTTCAACAGGGTCGGCGAGAACACATGGTTCCATATCCCCGAAAACGCATCGTTGATCTGCGAGTGGTGCCAAAGGTTAGCGGGACGCGTGGGGCCATAGTAGAAGGTGCTGGTTACTGGCACCCAGTAAATCGTGAACGTCACATGATCCTTTTGGGTTGCGTACGCATCCAGGCGGCCATTGTATTGGATTTGCGACGTACTGCTTGGATCCACTGTATTGAAGAGCGCGAGGTCGGCCACCTGATCCAGGCCACCGCCCACGCCGGGGCTCCCGGAATTACCGCCGTAGGTCGGATCCTGCTTACCGATCCCGTTCGTCAGGGGCGATCCCACGTCTAGGCCTCCGGGTGTCGTATTGCAGTTCTGGCCTTCGGTCAGTCCCACCTGGGCGCAGGTCTGGGCAATCATGCTGTTGCTGGCCACTCCTTCTCCCGGATACGCCAGATACTTTGACGCAATGCTGCCGCTGGTTGCGGCTTTGGAGTTGAAAGCAGAGGTCGTATACCATCCTTGTCCCGTTGTAATGGCCGTTTCCGGACTGGTTTCGTAATTGAAGAATCCAAAAACCTTGTTCCTCCAGAAGGGACCGCCGATGCTGCCGCCATAGTTGTTCGTGCGCTCTTCGTCCAGGTTCACACCCTTTTGCGCAGGCGTGGTGGAGGCAGTTACTCCTGGAACGTAGCCATTCCATCTCTGGTAGGCGTTCAGTCCGGGTCGCGATGCTTTGAAGAACATGCTGCCGTGCAGATTGTTCGTTCCTGCCTTGGTGGTAACCTCGATATTCGAGCCGCTGAAGCGGCCGTTCTCCGCGTCATAGCTGTTGGAAACGATCGTGACATCCTGCACGGAATCCTCACTGGGGGTAATCACCGTCGTGCCACCCCACACCGCGCTCACTGTGCTGATGCCATCCACGGAGATGCCGTTGGTCTCGTATTGACCGCCGAGGGTCTGGATTTGGGGGCCGTTCTCCGTCTGGAAAATTCCGGATGCAGCGTTGCTCGATCCGCCTGGACCCTCATTTCCGGGCAGATTGTGGGTGCCGCCACCACTTCCCTGCGAACCGTCACCAAAGACGCCAGGAGCCAGTTGCGCCAGTTGGAAAACGTCGCGGTTGAAGGAAGGCAGATGCTGAATCTTGTTGCTATCGACGGTACCGCTGAGTGTCGCCGTTTCCGTGTCCAGCAGCGCCGCCTGGGAGCCATTGACCGTCACCGTTTGCGTCGCTTGTCCCACGGCAAGCTGCACATTCACCGAGTTACCCTGCTCTGGCAGAATCTGGACATTGCTGAGCGTCTTACTATTGAACCCGGCAGCCGTCACAGTCAGCGTAAACTGGTCCGGAGGCAGCGCATTAAATGTATAAACGCCGGCCTTCGTAGTTGTGGCTGTCATGGTGTGATTGGTCGCGGTGTCGGTCAGGGTGACCGTCGCACCCGGAACAACGGCTCCCGAAGGATCCGTCACCACGCCCTGAATCGAGGCTTTGAACTGGGCATTTGCAACTGTGGATAATGAACAGGCAACCGCGAGCATCACAAGCCCGCGGATGAAAAGCGTCCAGGCAGACCAGCCCGGTGCACTCTTCAATCTACACGTGGAACTGATATTGCTTTGCATCAAACCACCCCCATGAAATTTAGCTTCGTCTTCACGAACGAATCGTTGGAGCCCCACCCTGAAGCGAAGGAGAAGGCCCCGGCTGCGCGTAGCTGGCTTCATTTGCGCAATCGGTTGCGCAGCGAAAAGAATGCTTACACTTGACAGTAGTAATTGTCAAGAAGAAAATTAGGGGGTTCTATTAGCCTGCGCATCGACAGAAATGTCAGCCCCGACGAATTCAAACAGGAAGCGCCGATGAACACTCCGCCAGCAGAAGCAATCGACCCAATCACGCGTATTTGCAGAATCTCAAAGCAGATCGTTCACGCTTTCCGACTTCAGTTCCTCTTGGTAGGCGCTCTGGCTTTTACGCAGATCGCACACGCCGATCAGAACTACTCGCAACAGATGTTTTTTGAAAACAGCCTGTCTCCCGGCAGTTATTTCTACAGTTCGGGCAAGGCTTCTGCTCCCAGCACGCTGACTTTGGTCAATGGCAAGCTGCCCATAGAGACGGACACTTTTATCAGCGGGCCAAATGCGCTGGAGTTGCAATGGGACTCAGCTCCGCAAGGGGGATGGGAGGCCACTCTGCATCTCTACCAATGGCGGGACCGATTCGTTGATTTCCCCGGGCAAAACCTGTACTTGTGGCTTTATGCCCCAGATGGCATCCAATCAAAAGATCTACCTGAGATCGTCCTGCAGGACACGGAGCATAATTTTACCCAGCCGCTTGAGTTATCCGGGTTCTCCCCTAACTTGAAAGCCGGTCAATGGACCAGAGTTCGCATTCCACTGCATCGGTTCGTCACGGCATCTTTACACCCTTTCCACCCGCATCGGACTAACACCCTGATCTTTGTGCAGGGAGCCGGGGACCATACCATACATACACTTTTTATCGATGACATCCGGATCGAAGACGACGCTTCTACGACGCAGCCTGAGCTGCCTACAGTGCAGGGGGTCCACGCAGCAGGATACGAGCGGCACATCGACATCTCCTGGAGACCGATTCGAGATCCGAACTTCGATCAATATGTCATCTATCGTTCCATGCAGGGAGGACCATTTCAACCGATCGGCGTGCAAAGGCCCGGAGTGAATCGATACGCGGATTTTCTGGGTGACCCACACATCACCGCCTCCTACAAAGTTTCCGTGCGGACGTCGTCGCTCCGTGAATCTCCTTTGTCCGCAGCCGCCACCGCAAGCACGCATCCCATGACGGACGATGAGCTTTTGACCATGGTGCAGAAAGCATCCTTCCGCTACTACTGGGAAGGCGCGGAACCACACTCCGGAATGACGCGGGAAAGTATGCCTGGAGACGACGACATAATCGCCACCGGCGCCAGCGGTTTCGGCATTATGGCGCTGATCGTCGGCGTGGACCGCGGCTTTATTACCCGTCAACAAGGAATTGATCGTCTTCTCTTGATTACAAGTTTTTTGCAGAAGGCGGACCGCTATCATGGCGCATGGCCGCACTTTTTAAGTGGTAACACAGGACATCGACTGCCCGTCTTCGGCATGTTCGACAATGGCGCCGACCTGGTCGAAACCTCTTTTCTGATGGAAGGTTTGATGGCTGCACGCCAATATTTCAAGGGAAACAGCGCATCGGAGAAAGAACTCTATGCGCGGATCACGAATCTTTGGCAAGGTGTGGATTGGGAATGGTTTCGCGCCACCCCCAAGAGAGACGCACTCTACTGGCACTGGTCGCCGGAATACTCCTTCTACATTGCTAACCGGCTTACCGGCTGGAATGAGGTCATGGTAACTTATCTGTTGGCCATCGCCTCGCCTACGCATGGCGTGCCGGCAAGTCTGTACTACACCGGGTGGGCTGGCGGAGGTATCCATAATCCTTACGCGGACCGCAGAACTTACGATGGGATACCACTGTACGTTGGCACAGGAACCGGAGGCCCGCTTTTCTTTACAGACTATTCCTTCATGGGATTTGATCCTCGCGACAAACGTGATAAATACGCTGACTACTTTGAGAACAATCGCAATCAGGCTTTAATTAATCAAGCGTATTGCATACAAAATCCGAATCATCGGAAAGGATTCGGCGCCAATACATGGGGCTTGACCGCTGTAGATGGGCCGAAAGGATATGTACCATATGAGCCGACTCTGCACTTAGACGACGGCACCGTTGCACCCACAGGGGCTATCAGCGCCTTTGTTTATACGCCGGATGCTTCGCTACTGGCACTCAAACATTTCTACCGTGACCTGGGCGCGCAAGTATGGAGTATTTATGGGTTCCGCGACGCCTTCAATCTGCAGCAGAACTGGTACTCCGGAATCTATATGGGCCTCAACCAGGCACCAATGGTGGTCATGATCGAGAACCGTCGTACTGGACTGGTCTGGCGAAACTTCATGGCCAATCCTGAGATCACCTCCGCGCTGACGCGCATTGGTTTTCGAACTGACAGTTCGCAAGCGCTGAGTGGGAAGGAACAGAATGATTCAGTTCCCGGTGCGAAGGCGCACTGAAAACTCAGGCGGATGCAACAGCGAAACGCAATGACTTTACCCGCGGCAGAATCATCGCTCTTGGGGAGCTTAACTTCCGGTGAGCGCTCCAGCCACAACGATTCTGTCGCGCCCTTCCTCCTTAGCGCGGTAAAGAGCTTTATCTGCCGCATGCACCAATTCTTCAGCTGTCGCGCCGTTGTCGGGAAATGCCGACACGCCGATGGAAACAGTGACTCTTCCCAGAACCTGACCCGCGTGGCGTACCGTCAACTGCTTGAGATCTTCGCGCAGGAGTTCCGCGCGCTTGAAAGCAGCATCGATGGTTGCACCGGCCAGAACGATAAGAAACTCCTCCCCGCCATAACGGCATGCGACATCCTGCCCGCGCGTCCCCTGACTCAAAAAATCGCCGAATCCACGCAGAAGCAAGTCCCCTGCCTGATGGCCAAAGGTATCGTTGAACAATTTGAAGTGATCGAGGTCGAGCATAAGCACCGCCACACCCTCCTTGTTGCGGCTTGCACGACGCACCTCTCGCTCCAGCGACTCCTCCATGAAGCGGCGGTTGAAAAGTCCCGTCAGGGAATCACGAATAGATTGGTTGCGAAGTACCTCTCGAAGTCTCAGATTCGCCAGTGCCAGGGAAATGCGCTCACCAACGGCACTGGCTTGGCTTGCGAATGCCTCTGCTTGATCCTCGGAGGATCGGAGAGAAATATCCAGAGATTGAGGGGGACGCTCCACACAAAGCACTCCGAGCGTCTCCCCGTGAGCCGCCAGTGGAACGCAGAGGTAGCCGCCCTCAGGACACCCACTCAGATGCGCACACCGCAAGGGTGAGGTTGAATTGTTCACCTGGTGAATCTTGCCGCGCCGCAGCGCCCAGCAGTTCTCTGGAGCAAAGGTTTTTTCGGTGGCGAGAGTGTCGCCCCAGGTGGCCATGGCCTCCACCATGTTTCGAGACGGGGTCGTCACGCACAAGGCTCCTGCGGGGGACGATAGAGTCGTTGGAAGGGTGTTCCCGATAATCTGGTAGGCCTCTTCTGCGCTGTGACAGGATTGCAGGATATCGACAAGTTCCGTGAGCCTGATGGCCTCCTGAGCGTGTTTCTTTGATTCCTCCAAGGCAATGCTCAACTTGGCATTTGTCTCTGCGAGGGCGCTTTCCATCTGCTTGCGCTCGGTGATGTCGCGAACTGCGCAGACCACATAGTCGCGGTCAAGGTGGACAAGTTTCATGCTCACCTCCACCGGGAAGGTTGAACCGTCCTTCCGCCGATGTGTGGTCTGGATGATCGCGAATCCTGAGTGTCTCAGACCCTCTAACACTTTTGCACGCTCAGGTTCGTTGATAGCGGGATCAAAATCGTAAACATGCATGGATAGGAGTTCTTCGCGCGTGTAGTCCAGAGCTGAACATGCCTTCGCATTCACATCGAGAAGGCGCAGGGTGTCCAGATCGACAACCTCGATGGCATCATTGGATTGATCGATCAAAAGCCGGAAGAGCTTCAGTGATTCTTCTGCCTTTTTGCGCTCTGTAATGTCGCGAATGATAGCTTGTGTATGCCATACCCCGGAAGCCATGCTCCGATTCAGACTGACTTCCGCGTCAAAGGTGGTTCCGTCTCGACGAACATACGTCCACTCGAAGATCGGGGATAAACCACCCTTTGTATCCTCCATCTTGATCTCCGCTAATACTTCAGAAGATAGCCGCCCATCGGGCTGCCTCAGCGGTGAAAAATCAAGAGGAGAGTGGCCAACAATATCGTTTCTTTCGCATCGGAAAAGAGTCTCAGCTCGCGCGTTGCAGTCCGAGAATGTTTCTCCCTCCCGGATGAGAATGGCATCGTTCGCCGTTTCAAACAGGGCCTTGAACTTGACTTCGCTCTGTTGGAGGGCGCTTTCCATCCGCTTGCGCTCGGTAATGTCACGAGCGATTGCCTGTAAATACCCTGTCTCAGAAGTCATGTCCCGATTCAAGCTGAATTCCGCCTCAAAGGTGGTTCCGTCATGACGGATATGCGTCCACTCAAAAATCTGAGGAATACCGCTCATCGCAACTTGTATTTTCTCCGCCGCCTTTTCAGAGGAAAGCCGTCCATCGGGTTGCTTGAGCGGTGATAACTCGATAGGAGAGTGGCCAACGAGGTCATCTTTTGTGCATCGGAAAAGAGCCACTGCTTGCAAGTTGCAGTCCAGGATTGTTCCCCCGCTCAGAATGAAAATGGCGTCGTTCGCCGTTTCAAACAGGGTCTTGAACTTGGCTTCGCTCTGCTTGAGGGCGCTTTCCATCCGCTTGCGCTCGGTAATGTCGCGGATAGCGCTGGAAATAAGCACGCCGTCCTCTGTCTCAAAAGAACCAAGGCTGATTTCAACGGGAATCTCGTGCCCATCCCTGTGCAAGCAGTACAACTCAAGGCCAGCACCCATTGGCCTCGTTCGTCGATTCGCAAAGAAATTCGCTCGGTGCGCCGGATGCCCACCCCGAAAACGCTCCGGCAATAGCATCTCTATGGCCCTGCCTAGCATCTCCTCGCGCCCGTACCCGAACAACGCCTCCGCCTGTGCGTTAACCAGGACGATCTCTCCTTCCTGGTTGACCACGATGATCGCATCCGGGGCAGCTTCGAGCAGGCCTTCAAATTTCTTTTCGGTATTCACGGTGAGCTTTGACATTGGCACCTTCCTGTATCGCGGGGAGAAGTCGCGTAGTGCTGGTGCTGCATATCCCCGAGGCGCATGCACATCAGTTATAGGATTCTGCACCGCGACTTGGATAACCATCGAATTATATAGATCGGAA
>JAJYGR010000330.1 GCA_021790655.1 Acidobacteriota bacterium
GCCTTTCCATTATCATGCCGGCCTGGGACCGCACGTTCCCTCCAAGTTCGGCTGCACCATCTGCCATGGCGGGCAGGGACTGGCCACCGACATGAAGGATGCCCACGGCAACGTGGCCTTCTGGCAAACCCCGCTGCTGCCCGCGGACTATGTCCGCGCTTCCTGCGGTCGATGCCACAAAGAGGGCGATGTACCTGGCGTGCCGGAATTGACCGAGGGACGTCATCTTTTCGAAACCGAGGGATGCCGCGGTTGCCACAAGTTGAACGGAGTGGGTGGAAGCATCGGCCCCGACCTGACAGAGGAAGGCGCGAACCACAGATCTCCGGAATGGCTTGAGCGCCACTTCCTGGCCCCGAACGCGGTCTCGCCCGGCTCGGCGATGCCGAACTTCCACTTCGCCAGGGAACAGGCGCGCGCACTTACCTACTACATGCTTTCGCTTACCAGTGGAGATATGGGGAGTTACTATTCCAGCGAGCGGCTGATCCCCAGCCCTGAATATGGTCGGCAATTGTTTGTCGAAAAGGACTGCATCGTCTGCCATGCCATTGGGGGAGTTGGGGCCAAGGTCGGGCCCGATCTGCTCGGCGTGACCAAGCGACACTCGGACGAATGGCTCGACGAGCAACTGGTGAATCCGGAACTGGTGTATCCCGGAAGTTCCATGCCGGAATACGATCTTGAGAGAAATGCCCGCAAGGCGCTGGTTGCTTTCCTTGCATCCGCCACTCCAAAGGATGCGCAGGATATCCTGGCACCCAGGAACCATCCACTGACTCCGGAAGACGCCGCTATCGAGGCCGGCAAGCAGGACTTCGCGCGCTTCGGTTGCGCAGGCTGCCACGGCACAGAACTTCAGGGAGGTGTGGCCAACCCCAACGCCCAGGGCGAACAGGTGCCATCGCTGCTGCACGTCTCCGACGACTACACCAAGGACGAAGTCATCGGCATCATTCGCAACGGAAGGGTGTCTCCTATGGATAATCCCAAGGGGGCGGCCCCGCCGCTCTACATGCCATCGTGGAAGAGCGTGTTGAGCAACGAGGACATCAACCACATCGCGGACTTTCTCTGGTCGAAGCAGCAGAAGAAGGAGAGCTGGTAGCAACATGGCTCTGATCTTGGCGACTTCTTCCTGGTGACGCCAGTAGTGATGCAGGTTCATAGTACGTGAACGTCTGGGCAACCACGCCTGTTAAGAGGGTTTGGGCTGTGATGGACTCTGAGTATGAACGCAGAATCGGGAGTAGAGGAGATAAGGAAATGACTACGTTAAAGAGGACCATTTTACTGGCCATTGTTTTACTTACCATGGGACCTCTCGCAAGTTTTTCCTGGGCGGGAGATGTGAAAGGAAAGGTCACAGCACAAGGAATGCCTTCCCCGGAGAACATCGTTGTTTACATCGACAGCGTTCCGGGGAAGACATTCCTGCCGCCTGTGCAGCATGCGATCATGGACCAAGTGCGAATGGCATTCGTTCCGCATGTGCTCGTTATTTTGAAGGGGACCACGGTGAATTTTCTGAATGACGATCCAGTTCAACACAACGTCTATTGGCCAGCCATCAATCATGACCGTAAGCTGGCGCACAATATGGGCACCTGGCCGCAAGGGATTGTGAAGTCATTCACCTTCAATGAACTGGGCGACGTTCCATTGCTCTGCAAAGTCCACTCCGAAATGTCCGGTTACATCGTAGTCGTGCCAACACCCTATTATGCACTGACCGACAAAGAAGGAAACTACACGATCACAAATGTTCCTCCAGGCAAGTACACGTTGAAGACATGGAGCGAAAAAGCCCAGCCTACGACGCAGGCGGTGACTGTGAAAGTTGCTAAAGACACCGCGGTCAAGCCTGCCTGCAACTGCTGCCCTGCGACGCAGGTAACGAACGCCAACTTGACCGTGAAGGAATAAAGCACTGAGCAGTGGAGACCTTTGCATGGATGTTCTCGGCAAAGTTGCAGATATGGACGGGCCGAAATTCAATTTCCGACGTACGAGTTCTAGATTCAACATTCAGACTTCAAGAATCACCTTCAACGCATGATTGGCAGCGGCATTGCTGAATGTGTCGTATGCTTGCAAAATGTCGTTAAATTTGAAGCGGTGCGTGATCAGGCACATGGGATCGATCCTCCGGGCCTGGACTGTCCGCAACAACATCGACGTCGTTACGGTATCCACAAGCCGGGTTCGGAGCGTGATATTATGGCTCCACAACCGCTCCAGGTGCAGATCCACTTTCACGCCGTGTACGCCCAGGACTGCTATATTATTACCACCGGGAGCGATGATGCCTTCGCAAATGCTGTAGGTTGCCGGAACGCCAACCGCCTCGATCGCTGCATCCACGCCACGGCCGTTGGTCAACAGCATCACTTTTTCAATGGCTTTGCCATCCATGCTGTTGACAGTGTCCGTGGCCCCGAACTTCTTTGCCACCTTTAACCGGTTGTCATCCAGATCGACCATGATGGTCCGCGCGGGGGAATAGAACTGCGCCGTCAACAATGCGGCCAGTCCCACTGGGCCTGCGCCAACAATGGCCAACGTGCATCCAGGCTCTACCTTTGCATTGAGGACCCCGCACTCAAAACCGGTGGGAAGGATGTCGCTCAACATCACAAGCGCTTCTTCATCGACGCCTTGCGGAATGGGGTAGAGGCTCGTGTCCGCGTGAGGTATTCGTACATATTCCGCCTGCGTCCCATCGATCGTATTGCCCAGAATCCATCCTCCGAATGCGCAGTGGGAATACATTCCTTTCTTACAGTATTCACATTTGCTGCAAGCGGTGATGCAGGAAATCAAGACCCTGTCCCCTGTCTTGAATGCGGTGACAGCCGGGCCGACAGCATGCACGACCCCAACCCCCTCATGGCCAAGGATGCGGCCTGGCGTACAAGTAGGCACATCTCCCTTGATAATGTGCAGGTCCGTGCCACAGATCGTGGTTTTCACGATTTTGACGATGGCATCGGTCTCTTTGAGGACGACAGGGTCAGGATGTTCTTCCAAAGTGGTCTTTCCGGGACCGCCATAGATCAGTGCTTTCATAGCCAAGCTCCTCATGCTCGATCATTCGATCAGTAAACTTCAAGCCGTATTTGCCTACTTCAGACTGCGAAGATAGGCAACGAGAGCATCCGTGTCTGCCGGATCCAGGTCAACGGCAGGCATTCCTCCCTGAACCATCTTGGGGCTGAAGTGGTGCAATAGATGGGCCAATTGGTCCGCAGAATACTTCCGATCTATCCCGACAAGTGCCGGCGCTGCAGCAGTGCCGGTCCCATTTTCTCCGTGGCAGGCACTACAGGATTGCGCCTCATAGATCGTTGCGCCCTTGGTCACCAGTGGATTCGAGGTTGCAAGAGCTGCGGAAGTTGTGCCCGAAGTGGCCTGCGCCTGAAATGGCTGATGCATGTAATTGATTTCAGCCTGGTTCTGGAGGGCCAGTTGTGAAGCTACACTGGGGTCGCTTGCATCATCGCGATGGCTGGCCACGCCCAACGCAACATAGGAACCTATAAAGATGACAAAACTGGCAACAACAACAGGACGACGCCAGGGGCGCCGCTCGCGTCCCCGGTCGAGGAATGGAATCGCTGCGAACAGCAGCGCAAGAAATGCGGGAAGGAAAATACCGCCAATCAGAGACCAGCGCCCACTCACAATCTTCAACCACTGAAACATCGGCACGTAATACCACTCGGGGCGCGGTATGTAGCTGGTATCGGCGGGGTTGGCCCTGGGGCCAAGATCGATCGGAAGAAAATGCGCCACCAGTGCAAGGGCCAGGACAATGAATAAGCTCGCGACCATGTCCATCGCCACCTGGCGTGGATAAAATCCCTGCGTGGGCAATTTAGGGGTATAAGGATCTTCCTGAATCGGCCCCGCCGCACCCTTCTTGCGAAACAGAAAGATATGCGTAGCGATGAAGGCAAACAGCAGCCCCGGCAAGATGAAAACATGCAGCACGAAGAAGCGCGACACTGTCAGCGTACCCATCTGCATGCCACCGCGCAATAACTCCTGCATGGGTGGTCCGATCAGAGGCACTTCGCCGATTAAATTTGTGCCGATAGCGGAAGCGAAATACGACTTCTCATCCCAGGGCAATAAATAGCCGGTAAATGCCATGCCCAGCATGAGTGCAAGCAGAACGCAGCCGGACAGCCAAAGAAGGTCGCGCCTTCCCTTATAAGAGCCATAGAGCAGGGTCTGCGAAATGTGGAGGATAAGCAGGATGATGATGGCGCTGGCACCATAGGCATGAACGCTGCGAACAAACAGGCCCGAACTGACGACCTTGGATATATAAGCTACGGTCGTGTGCGCATGGTCCGAGGAAGGCACATAGTAAAGCGTCAGGAAAATTCCAGTAACGATCTGCGAGAGAAAAAGATACAGCAGCCCTGAACCGAAGACATAGGCCCATCGCGCACCCCCGGGAATCGGTTCGTCGAGCGCTTCATGCAGCAGGGAACGGATGCCCGTGCGACGGTCCAGCCACTTGACCCAGGCTGGATTGGCCTTTGTGGTTTCCGATGTAGCAGGATGCTTCGTGTTAGACATAGTTCCTCACAGTTTCAGGCCATCGGTTCTTTGTCGGAAACTTGCTCGCGGAAGTACTCGAAACGGACTTTGAGCATGCCGTTTTCCACTTTAGTTTGCAGCGAATCCATCGCGCGGAGCGGCGGTCCGTGAACGAGCGCGCCCGACTCCGTGAAGATACCTCCATGACACGGGCAGACGAACTGGCCCTGCTTGTCGACCCATCTCACGGTGCACCCGAGATGCGGGCATACGGACGACAAGACCTTCAATTTACCTGCTCCCAGGGGAACAATATAGACCGCGTTCTGTGCAAAAGAACTGCGCCAGCCATCCACTCGCTCGACCTGGATGGTGCGTGCCACAGGGGCGGTGAGCGAAGTGAATTCATCCATCTTGCCAACGTCGGACCATGAAGTCCCGCCCGCAGTGGCCCGTAGCGGATAGGTGGCAAAGCGTATCAGAGGAACGGCCAGCGTTGCACTGACCACCCCTCCGACTATGGCAAACAAAGCACCGAGGAACGATCGGCGCTCATGTATAGGAGCACTCTGCTGCTCCGGAAGTTGGGATGAAGTAGACATCAATTCTCTCCTGTGCTCATCTGGATTACCTCTCGGAAGTGGATTACTTCTGTAATCCGCGAATATATTGCACTAACTCTTTAATCTGGTCTGCACTGAGGCGCTTGCCATAAGCAGGCATCGTCTTGCGTCCATCCGCAATCACCTGTGCTATTTGTGCATCGGTAAGGCTCTTCACTTCCGCGCCGCGAAGGTCGCGCGCGCCGAAATGTTTCCCGGCCGGGGTGTTGCCGCTGCCATCTGCTCCATGGCACATCGCGCATTTTGTCCGATACACATCTTCTGCAGGAGCTGCTGCAAAAACTGTTTGTGTCATTAGAATAATTACAAGCATTGTGCCATAGACGCACCTTCGACCAAACCTCATACACTCGCATAGTAAAACTGAATTAAAATGCATAGCGCGCTCCGATCGTAAACAAATTACCACGAAAGCTACGGGGTAGCGTGGGCCCAATCGGGGAGCCTTCTCCATATTCGTTGTAGGCCCAGCCGCCTTTCAGGATCCATCTTGGATTTAGGAGTACTGAAACGTTTGCAAAGGGTGTCTCGTAGATCGACTGTAGAGAGCCTGGAACCTGACGCGGATTAAGGTACTCCGCGTTCCCATTGACTTCACTGGCGGTGTAGCCGAGATTGGCTGTGACTTTGTCCGTTGCTCGAAGTCCGATATCTATCGTGCCAAAGTTTGTCGGCTCGTTGTATAGACCATTGCCCAGCAGATAGCCGGTTGTCGTCGGGCAGGCCTGCGCTCCTGCAGGATATGCCGGAGTGCTGGCGTAACAGACATCAGTCCGGGTAAAGTAATCGGTGTAGGCATAGTGGGCATCTGCGCTCCAATATTTACTGGGAGTTATCGTAGCTCCGAAGGAGTAATCGCGATTATGTTGTAGGTGATTGACATTCGTTACATTATCGCGGCTTTCAAAGATAGTGATGCTGCTGCTGAACTGGATCGACTGCTTGGGGCTATAGGTCGTATAGATCTTGTAATCCTGTAACTGGCGTGGGCTGATGCGCGTATACGCACGGTCGGCAGACATAGCGTCTATATTGAAGTTCACAACCAAGGCGCGGACTGGCTGAAAACGTCC
Organism: Acidobacteriota bacterium; assembly: GCA_021790655.1. GTDB lineage: Bacteria > Acidobacteriota > Terriglobia > Terriglobales > Acidobacteriaceae > JAKAAZ01. The sequence goes on from JAJYGR010000330.1 coordinate 6,248, forward strand.
TCCGAAGAGACCCCAGTTTTCATGGATCGGAACTACGTTTTCTCCTACCGGGGTGAAATGGCCATAGAAGCCAATCGTCCGGGCGCGGTAGCGGTATCCTGCGCTCAGGCGCAACATTCGTGTGACATCATATTCCACCAGTGTGGTGTTCGTTGTCGTCTTCTGTGCAAGAAAGCCGTTAGATTCGGCCGTCACTGGACCACCAGGGCTAGGAATGGGTGGATTTAACATGGAGGTGCCGGTAAACGTGGTGGTCGTGAGTGAGTTCATGCCTGGATCACGGAAGTCCCAGAAATTGAACGCATCACTGACAGTCCACTTTCGATTGATCTGCCAAGTCAGGCCATAATCAGCAGCTACATTGATGATCTGGGTTTTGGCATAGCCAGTCGTGATTGTCTGACGAGTGCCTGTTCTGGTCGTCAAGCCGTTGAACGTCTCCTTGTAGTTCGTAAGATTGCCATGACTGCCACTATAGACCACGCGCCCTGTCATCTGCACATTTTTGATTGAAGTGCTTTCAAAGTGGAGCTGCTCGGTTGGGTAGATGACACGCGTGGGTGCCGTGCGTGTATAGGCAAGATAACCGTTGCATGTTGGATTGACAGTCGGTGGCGTGGTTGTGCTGTTCGTGATGGGTGCAGTAGCGCAAGCGCCACTCTGGGTAAAGATGTCGATCCCAATGCTTGCAGGGGTTCCATTCGGAAGCTGATAGTTCAACCCGGCCAGGCTCCAGCTTGTATTGCCTTTGTAGTGGGTAATGATTTCATCGAAACTGACACTGGTCTGCCGCAGCATCTTCCAGTCCACTCCCAATCGGAAGGTATCGGTGCTGTTTCTCCAGTTCTGATAGAGAAGACCTTCGGTCCCTTCATGTACAGTACTGAAGGTTGGCCCTTCTGCAATGTTAGGGGAGTACCCGAATCGGTAGTCCACGCGGGCCAAAGGCAATATCGTCAGATCGAAGTCTCCCATCTTGCGGACAGTATTGAACAGGTGCGGAGAATTCAACACAGGCACATAGGGCTTGTAGGTAGTTGAAACCAATGGATTCGCCAGCAGATCGTAGTCGAAGTACTGGCGGTCTCGCCGAAGTAGAGAACGAAAAGTATAGATTTTCCCCTTAGAAAAACGCAGCAAGGTCGAGGTGTTCGGATCTCCGCCGTAGCCAAAGCTTTGCATGTTCAGGTCATCGAACAGCTTTCCTTTATGGTCGATGGCGTGCATTTCCAACGACTGCGTGAGAAATCTTGGACCGCTGAATACGTCGACCAGGTTGTTCCACATCGCAGAACTGCCGGAGTAGCTGACAATATGGCCGCCCAACTCCACGGCCTGATGGATGGTATAGTCGCTCGCCGTGACTTCATGCTGGCCTGGAGTCTGCTGCGACGGTCCAGCATAGTTGCGCCATCTTTCCGGCTCCAGGGCATATCTTTGGGCCGCAACCACCCCATTGGCAGTATCACTGTCCGTAGACTGCCCAGCGTGCATTGGTGCATCATAAATACGATAGTCGGCTTTATCCACGGGGACATCCCGGTCCGTTGGCTGTAACGATGTCCCGCTCTTGATAGTAGGCAGATCGGAGGGACTGGGGACAAGTCGGACACCTGGGACTGCCTCCTGCGCCAAAAGGCTGGTTCCTACTGTTAGTGTCCCGACGACCAGCAGGAAGACGATCAGTGGAACACAGCTATGGTTCATTGCGAGTTTCCTTACCTGAAGCAGCGGAGTCATGCGTAGCCTCCTTTACTGGAAGAACACACTGCTGACGTTGGAGCCATGAATGGCAACGTGGCAGAGCGTGCATGCCTGAAACTGGGTCTGTTGATTGTGAAATGATGGCGTCCCCGGCGCTGTGAAGTTCAGGGTGTTGGTATGGCATTGCAAACAAAGTGTATTCATGTTGTTCACATTCAACATCCGGGGATTTGAGGAACCATGCGGAGAATGACAGGAGATACAGCCCTCGATTTTGACCGGTGGATGCTCAAAAACAAACGGCCCAGCATTCTCGGTATGGCACTTGATGCAAACCTGATCCTGCGTGGCGGCAGTGCGCAACTGTTTATCGCGAAATGCACCGTGGGGATTATGACAATCGGTGCAGTTCATCAGCCCTTCATTTACCCTGTGGTGGAAAGGACGATCAAAATAGGGGCGGATATTAGTGTGGCAGGAGTAGCAAAGCGTGGGTTGCGAGGCCAGCAGTAACACCGTCTTCGGTGCCGCGTGATGAATGGAATGGCACGATAGACAGGCGACCTTGGCGTCCGCATGGGCCGACCGGTCATAGTTATATTTGTGATGGCTGGTCTGGTGGCAGCTAAGGCAACGGCTATTGGCCTGTTCCTTCGTAGATGTGGTGAACCTGAATATTTTCGTAGCATCCCCACCACTGTCTACATGTGCCTTGCCCGGGCCATGGCACCCTTCGCAACTGTCCGGAGATCCATTCGGATTTTTCCGGACAGCGATCTTCCAATGTGGGGTCTGTTCAGAGTTCTTGAAGTGGTCGGCATGACAAAGCTGGCAGGTAGCTGAGCCAACAAATTGTGACGCATCGACCATCTGCATAGAAGAGGTAGTTGTTGATACTGGAAAATTGGACCTAGCAGGTTTTGTAATATTGACCTTCTGTGCAGATGCAATATTCCAGGCCAATGAAACCAGCAATGCCACTCCTGCACAATGCAGCACGCTTGGTAACCAGCCTAGGGCGGGCCGAGACTTTAGGCTTTGTTGCCGAATATCTTGCATCTCTCCTCCTAAACACGACCAAACACAGCAAAAATCTATTTCATGAAAAATCCTACAGAAGCATGGAAGAATATTTCCGTAGTGGGCAATACTGCTATTTGTAATGTGCATCACTATTCGAATAAGAAATGACAGTCATCACATCCAAAAAGGCGCGATGCTCCATATTGTGGCAAGTATGGAGTGTCATCTCAGACCCGAAAGAGATTAAATGGTCTTCGATACCGGGACCAGCCGCTTGCTCGGCGCACAGGTGGCTGGCATGGACGCCGCGTATCCGATTGCCCCGCTGGCCCTTGCTGTGCAGCAGGGATCGACCGCAGAAACACAGTCGGCGTTCCATTTCCGCATCCAATGATTGCAGAGGGTATCGATCATGCTGCCCGGGATTTCTGTCCGTGACTGGATCGCACTGGAATCTTCAAACCATTTCATGATTTGAAAGTCTAAAAACCAGTCGGAGCTCGGCGCGAAGAGTGAATCAGCCTGCTTTCGCACAAGCAGCCATTTGGTAAAGGAGTTCATAAGTTTTATGACTACGGCTTCGGTAAAATCTTCGCAAAAAGACACTCCATCGAAACATCCGCTTGCAGCAGAAGAAATGCGAAAGATGGATGCCTACTGGCACGCCTGCAATTACCTTTGCGTTGGAATGCTGTATCTGCGAGAGAACCCGCTTCTTAAAGAGCCATTGCAGGCGGAGCATATCAAGCACCGCCTGCTCGGTCACTGGGGATCGGACCCGGGCCAGACATTTACCTGGGTGCATCTAAACCGTCTCATCAAGAAATACGACCTGAACATGATCTACATTTCGGGGCCCGGCCATGGCGCGCCAGCAACTCTCTCGAATGCCTATTTAGAGGGGACCTATTCCGAGGTCTATCCCGACAAGGGCCAGAATGAGGAAGGGATGCTGAAATTCTTCCGCCAGTTTTCTTTCCCCGGCGGCATTGGCAGCCATTGCACTCCGGAAACGCCCGGCTCCATACATGAGGGCGGGGAACTCGGCTACAGCATCGCACACGCGTTTGGAGCTGCCTTCGACAATCCCGATTTGATAGTCACAGTCGTCGTGGGAGATGGAGAAGCGGAAACCGGCCCATTGGCCACGTCCTGGCATTCCAATAAATTCCTGAATCCTGTTCGCGATGGCGCGGTGCTTCCGGTCCTGCATTTGAATGGCTACAAGATCGCAAATCCTACGGTCCTTGCTCGGATATCCCCTGAAGAACTCGAGCAGCTTTTCAAAGGCTATGGTTGGACTCCGTACCTGGTCGAAGGAGACGATCCTGCCATCATGCATCAAAAGATGGCATCCACGTTGGAGCATTGCATTCAGGAGATCCGTTCCATCCAGAAACATGCCCGCAGCACGAATACAGCGGAACGGCCTCGATGGCCAATGGTGATCCTGAAGAGCCCGAAAGGCTGGACCGGCCCGAGGGAGTTAGACGGGCACAAAGTGGAGGGGTTCTGGCGCGCGCACCAGGTCCCGATCCCCGATGTAACTACCAATCCTGCACACCTGCGCTTGCTGGAAGAGTGGATGCGCAGCTACAAACCGGAGGAGCTGTTTGATGAGAGTGGCAAGCTGGTTCCCGAATTGAAGGAGTTAGCGCCGCAAGGCGATCGCCGCCTAAGTGCGAACCCTAACGCGAACGGCGGGCTACTGCGCAAAGCGTTGAGACTGCCTGATTTTCGCGACTTCAGCGTCACGGTGACGAAACCGGGAACGTCCGAAGTTCCTCCCACTGAAATTCTTGCTCATTTTCTTGCGGAAACCATGCGAAGGAATATGGACAGTTTTCGCGTTTTCGGGCCGGACGAAACAGCCTCGAACCGGCTACAGGCAATCTACGAGGCCAGCAAAAAAACATGGCTTGCAGAATTCAAGCCTGAGGACCAGGATGGGGGCGAGCTTTCCCCGGATGGACGAGTCATGGAAATGCTCAGCGAGACCACGCTGGAAGGCTGGTTCGAGGGGTACGTGCTGACCGGACGGCACGGGTTGTTCTCCACCTATGAATCCTTCGTGCATGTGATTGACTCCATGTTCAATCAACATGCCAAGTGGCTGGAGAAGTCGAAGCGGGAGGTGAAGTGGCGCGTTCCCATTTCTTCGCTCAACCTATTGATCACCTCGCTGGTCTGGCGCCAGGACCACAACGGCTTCACGCATCAGGACCCCGGCTTTCTGGATGTTGTCACCAATAAGAGCGCG
>JAJYGR010000015.1 GCA_021790655.1 Acidobacteriota bacterium
GCCGGCACGCAGCAGTCCGAGCAGCTTCGTCTCATTCACGCTATGGTCGCCGCGCAAAAATACCGCGACTGGCACCCACACGGACTGGCTCGACGTGTCCCTCTTTTCCGCCATATAGGCCACGCATTTGATGTCCTGCGTGGCGCTGACCTTCAGGAAGGCCGTGACGTCGGCAATCGCGCCCATGCCCGGCGTATGTACCAACTCTGGCTGACCGTCGCCGGTCGGGGCAAGGTCCTCGGCAGGCGGAAGTTGCGAGGTCGCCTTTTCCGTATTGGCCGCGTAACCGCACTGGGCGCAGCTTGCGATCAGGTCTTCGCCCGCTTCGGTGTAGACCATGAACTCCTGCGACTGCGAGCCGCCCATGGCGCCGGAATCGGCCTCGACCGCGACAAAATTCAGTCCGCAGCGGGAGAAAATCCGTCGATAGACCTCGTCGTGTTTCTGATAGCTCACATCCAGGCCAGCGGCGTCGATGTCGAAGGAATAAGCGTCCTTCATGATGAACTGGCGCACGCGCAGCAGGCCGGCCTTGGGACGTGGCTCATCGCGGAATTTCGTCTGGATCTGATACCAGATTTGCGGCAATTGTTTATAGCTGCGCAGCTCTTTGCGGGCGATTTCCGTCATGACCTCTTCGTGCGTCATGCCCAGGCACAGGTCCGCGCCCTTGCGATCTTTCAGGCGGAACATGTTGTCGCCCATGGCGGTCCAGCGCCCGCTCTGCTCCCACAATTCGCGCGGCAGCAGGGTCGGCAGCAGGAACTCCTGCCCGATCGAGTCCATCTCCTGGCGCACGATGCCGATGATTTTGTTGACGGAACGTTGCCCAAGAAAAAGGTAGGAGTAAATGCCAGCGCCCAGTTGACGAATGTATCCGGCGCGTACCAGAAACTTGTGGCTGGCTACTTCGGCATCTGCCGGAGCTTCACGAAGAGTGGGAAGAAAAAGTTTCGACCAGCGATGCATGCAGTATGGGTTGCTTTCTCGCCCACCCAAAAAGACTGGCGGGGTAATTTTTATAAGTCCAAAGCCTCATTCTATTAATGAACGAGAGATGTGCGTCAGATACCAGGAATATCCTTAAACAGTGCCGAAGATGGCCGCAGCAAGATCTCGTCGCTTACCGTTATTCCGCCTCGCCATACTTGTTGGGAATCTTGATAACGGTAGAGAAGATGCATAAGCTTCGACGTGAAGTTGGCTCTAATTTTAGAGTATCCGGCCTGTACGTGGACATTTGCAATATGGCCTGTGCAGTAGGTATGCACCGCTGCAGGAACGATGAGCGCAGACGTGACTAGATCGCTTAGCTGCACGCCCACATGATTTTCGCTGTGTCCAAAGGTCGGAAGCTCCATGATCCTTGGATATTGCGCCAGTCGGGAACTGAACATTTGCGTGAATATCGAGTGGGCGACCGGTACATTCAAGCCCTTTGTTCGAGAATCCGCGATACAGAACCCTACATCGCCAACGGTCGAAAGATAGTGATCGAAAGACTTAAACAGTGACTGACATGAGGCGGTATACACGGCGGTATGGTCAACATGCTGCCCTACGCCTTTAATGAGGATTTTGGAGATCAACTTGATGTCGGAACGAACGCAAAGTTCAAGAACCTCCGACAAAAAAAGCGTGGCGTGCCTGGACTGATTCCGGGAGCCGAGTGCGATATCGCGACGAACATCCGCACCTTTAACTTCTTTCAACACCGCTGCCAAAAACTTCGATGCTGGAGGATTTAGACCGGGATAAAACTTTCGCTTAATTCGAAGGAACTCTGGTACAAGCGCCGATAAACGATTCTGATTCACAATAAGCAAAGTTAACGTAAAGACGGGCTGATCGTTGTGGAGCGGCGGATTGGCGACTGTGCCGAGATCACCGGCATCATCCATATAGGCGATTTGCACTGCTCTCCCAACGCTAAAGCCGCCTTGCGGCGGCTTTAGGATTTGCTGCCTCGCAGAACGAGGACAGTAGATAGATAGTCTTTGTAAATTATACCATGTTGAAGCGTTTGAGTTGGATTTGATTGGAGAGCCATCTGTTACGCTGCTCAAGCCCTAAATCAGCTCAGTACCCCACAAATCGTGCAGATGCACCACCCCTTGCACACTGCCATCTTCTTCCACGACCACCAGCGAGGTGATCTTGCGCTCTTCCATCTGGCGTAGCGCTTCGACGGCGAACTCCCGCGGCCCAATGGTCAGCGGATTGCGGTTCATGGCGTCCGCCGCCTTTCGGGCCAGCGCGGCACCGCCATCGCGTTCCAGCAGGCGCCGCAGATCGCCGTCGCTGAGCAGGCCGACCAGCTTGCCCTCTTCGACCACCGTCGTCATACCCAGCCCTTTGCGGGACATTTCGTAAATCACGTCGGGGATGGGCGTATTCGGCGTCACCTGCGGGAATGCGGCGTCGGTATGCATCAGTTGCTCGACGCGCATCAGCCGCTTGCCCAGCTTGCCGCCGGGGTGCAGATTGGCGAAGTCCTCGGCGCGGAAACCCTTGCGGGCGGAGACAGCAATGGCCAGCGCATCGCCCAGCGCCAGCATCGCAGTGGTAGAGGCCGTCGGCGCAAGACCCAGCGTGCAGGCCTCCTGTTCGACCGAGCAGTCCAGTGCTACGTCACTTGCCAGCGCCAGCGTTGAACGCATGTTGCAGCAAAAGCTGATGAGCGCATCGCCGATCCGCTTCAGCATCTCCAGTAGTCGCAGGATTTCTTCCGTCTCGCCGCTGGCGGAAAGCGCGATCACCACATCGCCTTTGGCCAGCATTCCCAGATCGCCGTGGTGCGCCTCCGCAGGGTGCAGAAACAGCGCAGGCGAGCCAGTGGAACTGAGCGTCGCGGCAATTTTCTGCGCGATGATGCCACTTTTTCCCATGCCAGTGACAACGACGCGTCCGCGCGACTCACCACAGGCGAGAATGATGTCCACTGCACGAGCAAAATTCGCAGCCATCACACCGTCCAGCCTCTCTGCCAGCAACAGCAGGGCATTCGCCTCAATGCGCACCAGTTGCGCGGGATTGATAGCGCCGCTCTCCGATGCTGTCCGGTGCGGAGGGTCCTCGGATTGGTCTGGGCGCTTCATAGGCTGTGTACGGAAATGAACTCAGATAGACGATACTGCATCCGGCGTGTCAAAGCCATCTACTCGCAAATGGCCGCGATACATCCGGAGGTTTTGGGGCGCTTTCCCATTGCGTCGGGCGCAGGGACACGGGTGCCCCAGATATGCCGCGTCCTTTGCGGCTCATCTGGGAAATAGCTGTATCCTGTAGCGAGGAAATTAGGCCCGTCCTATCTCCCCACACAAAACGCGGGTAGATATGGGGCACCCGGCTATTTTATGTAGTCTTTGCGGTGCTCTTGCCACCAAACCATCGCGGAATAATTGTCGAGTATGGTGATTTTTTGACCGGTCACTTTATTGAACAATTGGAAGCCAGCTTCCCTCACATTCAGGTCTGAGTCAGTGGTCATGACCTTAAATATGAGATCGAGATTCTTTGTTGCCGCTCCTGTTGATAGGCTATCCAGCGCCGCCTTTCGCTCGTCGGGGTTTGGAGAATTCTGCAATATCTCGAGAAGGCTAGCGTCTGTCTGTGGAGCGATAAAGCTTCTACTCGTATAGATGGTGCCTTCGTGGGACTGGAGTACCGTCCTTACCATTCGCTCGGCCATGTTGCGATCTTCCTGGGAAGCTGCCCCGTCGTGCGTCAACTGGATGACTTGGTCGAACGCATGCCCATCGCCGCTCTGCGCTTTAATGAACAAGGACGAGATGTCTGCGTTTCTCTTCAACTGGTCAATGGCAGGATCGACTTCAGTCCGAACCTTGTTTGTCACCGCAGAATCCACCTGTTCGGTTACTCGCGCCGAAATGATCTTATCTATACCAGGCTTCAGGTTATCGACCGCTTTATGGGTCTCCGTGAGCATTGCGGACTTGATGGTCCCCTGTTCAGATTCAACCCCGCGCCTCACCTGGGTGTTAACTTCCTTTGTGATAATTGGCATGATGGCTGTCTGCGTCTGCTCTCTCGCTACTTCTTGGACAGTCTTTCGGATTGCGTCCGTTTTAAACTCGGCATCGATTCGTCCCCTTACCTCCGACCGCATTCGTTCTACTTCTTTCTGTGTGGCTTCACTCGCTTCCTGACGTGCAGCGTTCCGTGCCTCGTCAACCGTACGAAAGCCAAAAAAGGTGGCAGCCCCGGCAATTACGATAAATATGGCCATCAGAGCACCAGCAGTCAACTTGTACAAATGCGAGAAGTATTTTCGGTGCGCCTCGTTTTCCGATCGTACGAATTCCATCATCGACCGAAGTTCGAAGGACACTCCTGATTGCGCGGGGGATTCTGGTTTCGCAGGTATCTCGTTCACAGCTAAGATGATGCCACCGCTTGGTACGGGTTGCAAGCCGGGGTTGTTCAGTCTTGATAACTTCGCCATGGCATGCCGAAATTGTCCCGCTAAGAATCGCAGCGTGGCCTGCAGCAGCCGCTACAATAAAGGGTTGCATACCGGGGCGATCTTCCTCCCGGTGGCCTTTTCCCGGTTTCTAAGGACCATTCATGAAGCGCAGCGTTATCGTCGTGCTGGTCCTGATCGCGGACCGGCGTTCGATCTGAGAGAAGCGATTGGACCGTTTGGGCGATTTGCTTGCGGAGTCCGATGAGGCTTGAAGAACAACCACATTCGGTTTTGCTTAACACCAACTGAGGCTCTCCACTAACAGTATCTAAACACGCGGCTCATGAGCGACCAGGGTTGGCCGGAAACTGACCGGGGAACTGCGTGGGGTTTCTTCTGCTGGGACCATCTGGGCTGGTTTTTCGTGGAGAAGCAACTCGGTGGCGCGGACGCGCGGGTCGCTGTGAAACCAGCGCTGAAAGGGCTCGCCAGTGAGAAGGTTTGTAATCGCCAGCAAGGACATGCCCTGGTGATGCGCCATCCAGGACTGCACCAGCGTGTAGCGCGAACCGGTTTTGTGCTGCGTGGTTGAGGAATAGTCCGCCGACTCGTAAAAGCCGAATTCCCCCAGCCAGCCCATTTTTTCCATATTGCGCAGGTTCGCCAGGGCGCTCGCAGGATCCGCTTCCAGCGCAAGGACGCTCGCATAGGGCGCGATAACCAGCGAGCCTTCGGGCGGTGGATTGAGGGCGAGATCAGGCACTCCGAAGGCGTGGTATTGATAATTGCCAGCAGCGTCGCGTTGGCTGTGGCTGGCCTCGGATATGCCCCAGGGCATACGTTGACGAGACACATAATCCCGCTGCGCCTGTACAACCATCGGCAAGGACTGGGCCAGTAACGTTTCTGGCAACGTCTGCATCCACAGGGTCGGCATCATGTATTCGAACATCGTGCCGGACCAGGACATTAGAACAGGGTTGCCCCGGATGAGAGTCGTCTTGCGCGCCAGCCGGAACCATGTCTCCTGCCGCACATCTCCTTTAGCGATCGCCAGGAACATTGCGGTGCGCGCTTCGGAGGCCAGCAGGTCATAGCAGGAATTCAGGCGGCAATCATTCTCGATGTCGTATCCAATGGTAAGCAGACGACGATATGGATCGAGCATCTCGCGATAATCTGTATCCATCAACATGCGTTCGCCGATGGCCGCAATGGTCTTCAAATTTGCAATGAGTTCATTGAGTCGCTGCTCGCTGCAACGAAGTTCCGCCAACATATTTGAAGCGAAAGAGGCCGCTTCGCCGGAGAGTTCTGCCGCAAGTTTTGTTAGGGCCGGCTGCAATCCACGGCAAACGGTAAGCGCACTCGTTGGCGTGTAGGCATCGAGAGGCAGAGTCAATCCCAGGTCGGCAATATCTTGCAGCGCTGCAAACTTTGGGTGTAGCCACGGCAGATAGCGATTTACCATCTCTGCAATGGCGTAAAGGCGCTCCTCGGCTGCGCCCGGTTTCGCTTCCTTTGCCGGACAGTCCGTTATCGGCAATTGGATTGCGAGAAGCGCGCCGAGCCAATGTTGCGGTCCACGCTCTTTTCTGAACTTCAGGGCATCCTCTATGCTCGCATCGACAGTCGAAAGCGTCGACATGTCATTGAGAGCGTCCAGAAGCCCTTCACGAAGCGCAGGCAGCATCGGGGACTGTAGCATGTCCAGTGTTCCCATACGCAGGCTGCATAAAGAAGCCAGAAAATTTCCGCTATCGACAGTCGACGCGATATACGGCGCAATCGACTCCAGAGTGGTGGTCTGATACCAGTTCAGCAGATGGCCTCTCCATTTGGGTATCCGATCCAAAGTGTGCAGGTTGGCAAGAGTCTGTTCGACATATTCCGGCAATGTGAGGTAACCGAGCACAACGGCAGCCTGCCGCGCATTTAGCTGGAGTCCGGCGTTGGTGGGAGAGATACGAGACGCTTCGATATGGCCTTCTTCCTGAACATTATCGGGAACCAGTCCATGATTGTGCTCGCCGGCATAATGCGCGAAATAGAGCCAGGTGCGCCAGGAGACTTTGCGCAGGAACTCCACGTCTGCGTTCGACAGCTTAACGGCAACCTGGTGGGGAGAGCGGTTCAACCATTGAGTAATGGGTTTGGCCATCGCCCAGAGAAAGAGGACGGGGAGTGCCCACGGCAACGCAGACGGGCGCACTATCCAAACCAAAAGCGCCAGCACGAGAGAAAGGACGGGAACCAGGCGCATGGTCATTTCGACCGGTGTCTGCTTGTTCCCGCCTAACTCTGCTTCCGCCGCAGTTTCCCATTCCAAAAGCCTGTTACCAGTAACAAAGCTGCGGACCAGCGAGCGCAAGATGGCGTCGAGCATCAACAGAGTCTGGTGGGAAAGAAAAGCGAAATTGAGCGCAGTGGAAAATAGCAGTCCGAAGGAATCTCGGATCGTCTGATGAACGTATCCGCGCTGTTCCGCGAAGCTTGCGCGCGCCAGGGAAAATAAAAACTGAACAAACACAGGCACAAACACTATCAGTAACGTAGCAAATGTCCAGTAGCGCGCGGACCCCGGCAAGCAGAGCCATCCCAGTACCAGTAAAAGAAATGTGGCGGGTTCCACCAGACTGCGCCGCAGATTGTCAAAGATCTTCCAACGCGAAATGGTGGAGGTTGGATTGGGCACTGGCCGGCCGGACTCATCCGGAACACGGGCGAGAAGCCAGCGCAAAATCTGCCAGTCTCCACGCACCCAGCGATGCTTGCGCCGGTTCTGCGCGCTGTAGTGCGACGGATAATCGTCCATTACTTCCACGTCGGTCAGCAGGCCCACGCGCGCATAGGCGCCTTCAATCAAATCGTGGCTGAGTAGCGAATTTTGCGGGAATCGATTGTCCAGCACCTCGTGCAGAATCTGGATTTCGTACAGGCCCTTGCCGGTAAAGATCCCCTCCCCGAAAAGGTCCTGGTATACGTCCGATATGGCGCGCGTGTAGATGTCGTACCCGGTCTGGCCGGAGTAGATCGCTGCCAGGCGAGAGCGCGCCACCGAACGGACAGTGATTCCAACACGCGGCTGCATCAGCCCATACCCCTGAGTCACAATTTTTCGGCGTGGGTCGAGGATGGCGCGGTTGAGCGGGTGCGCCATGGCGCCTACCATGCGGCGTACTGAATCCCGCGGCAGTTTCGTGTCCGAATCGAGCGTCAAAACGTAACGCATTCCATTCAAGACGGTTGCATCGCCCGCCTTGAAAGGAAAACAGTCCATTCCGCCCATGACCAACCGATTCAGGTCGAGCAACTTTCCGCGCTTGCGTTCCCAGCCCATCCATACGCCTTGTCGCGGATTGAAAATTCGATGCCGATGCAACATGAGAAAGCGTCCGCAGTTAGGTCCGGCATAGCGTTGGTTCAAGCCGTCAATCAGACGGCCCGCCAAAATGACCAATGGATGCGTGTCCCGATCCAGGGGTTTTTCAGCAGAGTCGGGAAGGTCCGTGAGAAGCGCGTAATGGATATTCGGATCTTGGTTCGCCAGGCAGCGGACTTCCAGTTCCTGCACCAGGTCATGCACCTGTTTTTCGTTCAACAAAAGAGTCGGCACTGCAACCAGCGTTTTACATTCCTGCGGGACACCTTCAGAAAAATCCAGTTTTGCCAACGGTTGTGGCTTGAAGATTGCCGTGATTGCGTGGTTGACAAGTTCCACCGCACCCTGGGAGACAGGGAGCAACAAAAAAAGAAACGCGATGGCAAGACTGCCGAAAGGGTTATAGCGCGGAACCAGTGGAAGGATAATTGCAGCCATCGTGACCAGCGCGATGGTTTGAATTCCGCCGATATAAAAATCGTCCGGATAGGTACGCAACATGGAGCGCACGCGATCGAGCAGCCGTGGACGAACTCCGCACCGGGTCTGGAGCTGCTTTACGCCGGCATCGATCAGGTAATAGCCGACGTGGGAACAGCGCTCTGTGATGCGCTCGTTGACATTCGGCTGTTCATGCGCAGTCTGCGCCATCCTGAGAGCGGTAAGCGCAACTTCGACTTCGCTTAATGGAGATTGCCTGGCGATTTTTGCCAGCGTCGTCCGATACATATCGCGACTGTCGAAGTCCATGAAGGCGTACGTGCCGGTAGGGTCCTGGCGAAGAATGGATTCAAACGGCACGAGAGGTTCCAGAATATTTGCCCAGACCGGCAGGCTCACTTCATGCAGGCACAAGAGCGATGCATCCAGCGCTTGATCGCTCGCCGAAAGATTGCTGAATGCTCCGGAGGCCTGCGCCAGGACCTCCTCCAATAAAACCAGCTTGAGCGCAATGGGTATCGCCCACAGTTCGCGCAAGGTGAGAGGTTCGTCCGTCTGGAAGCCTTCCAGAAAAGTAGAAAGCGAAGAAATGCTCCATTGATACTGTGCAGCGCTCAGGAAGGATGCCGCGACTTCGACGATGCGGGGCGTTTCACGTCCGGTCACGCTGCGGCCAAACGGCAGCTTTTTCAGAATGCGTAGAGCGCCCTCGATTTCAAGCGCGGAAGCGCGAAGTAGGCGAGTGGACTCTTCCAGCCGGCGCACACCCGGCGAAGTATTGTCTGGATGTTGGGGGGCCTGTTTACGAGCTTGTTCTTCCGCGTAGTGCGCCAGGGCGAATGCAGAGCCGACGGTCAGAAGCGCCTGTTGTCTAAATTGTTTTGGCCGTGTCGGCTTTGACAGCAAAATTTGTCGAGATGCAAAGGCGCTGCCTTGCATTCGCAGGTCCCGTTCGGATTTGTGCATCCCATTCATCGATAGCTCGCTGCCTGCATCTCAAACATCTCCGCGTACAGCCCATCCTGCTGCATCAACTCCGCGTGCGTACCCTGTTCTGTCAAGATCCCATGGGACAACACTACAATGCGGTCCGCCATTTTTACTGTCGAAAAGCGGTGAGAAATCAGCAAAGCCATTTTGCCGCGAGTCAGCTCGGCGAATCGTTGAAAGACCTCCAGTTCGCTGCGCGGATCGAGTGCCGAAGTAGGCTCATCCAGAATAAGCAACTGTGCGTCGCGCAGATAGGCCCGCGCCAACGCCATCCGTTGCCATTCTCCGCCGGAGAGGTCCACTCCGCCGTCGAACCGACGGCCAAGTTGCTGTTCCATGCCGCCGGGCAAGCGCGCGATCACTTCATCCGCCAGGCTCATTCGCGCTGCGGCGGCAATTCGATCCAGTTTGTCCCGCTCCTCAATACGACCCACGGCAATATTGTCGCGGGCTGACATTTCGTAGCGCATGAAATCCTGAAAGATGACGCCGGTTTCATGGCAAAGGTCTTCCAAATCATACTCGCGCAGGTCGATGCCATCCACCAAAATCTGACCCTCGGTCGGGTCATAGAGTCGCGTTATCAGCTTGACGATGGTGGTTTTGCCTTGACCGTTTTCCCCAATCAGCGCGACCCGCTCCCCGGGATGGAGATGGAAATTGAAATCTTTCAGCACCAGTCGCGTCGTACCCGGATATGCAAACGAAACATTGCGGAACTCTATGCCAAGCTGAATAGGTCGCGGAATCGATATCGCACCGGGTCTTGTTTTGACCGTAGGCTGCATAGCAAAAAAACCGAGCAAGTCTGTCAGAAATAAAGCCTGGTCCGCAACTCCGGAGGCATTCACAAAAATCTGTTGCAGGTTTGCGCTTACCTGCAAAATCGCAGAGGTCAAAACGAAGAGGACAGCGACGGTAAATTCCCCGCGTATCGTTTCCCACAACACTACGGCGTAGGCACTGTAGTAGCCTGCCGTAGCCAACAGCGAGAGCAACGCGCCGGCCAGCAGACGTCGCTTGGAAAGCGCGACGTTCTGATAGAAAATAGTGTCGGCCATGCCTCGAAAACTACCAACCAGAAAATCGCGCAGACCAAACAGCTTCAACTCCTTCGCTGCCTCTTTGCTGCCGCCGACATCCCTCAAATAATCCATCTTGCGCCGTAATGGCGTCTGCATAAAGTTTTTAGCATAGCCAAGGAAAGCGAAGTGGCTTTCTCCCAGTAGGGCCGGGATCGTTCCGGCAATCAGTAGCAGAAGGAGCCAGGGGGAATATATCGCGATGTACAGAGACAAAGAAATGGTGGTCAGCACTTGCTGGATAAGCGTGCCCATCATCTGGACCATTGCGATGCGATCGGTCGCCTGGGCTTTTGCGCGCTCCAGGCGATCGTAATAATCCGGATTTTCAAAGGCCGTAATGTCGAGCTGTGAAGCATGCTCGATGACGCGAATGCTAATGTGCTGCAAGTAGAGGTCGCCCAGCAGACTGTCGCAAAAACCCATGCCTCGGCTCAGGATCGCGGTAATAGAAGCAAGCGCAAACTCCAATACAACCACCCACCAAAAGTAATGAGGCACAGTGGCGTGGTGCGCCAGACTGACGACGATGGCATTGATCAACCATTTCGAAACAGCCAGAATTGCCAAAGGCATCAAGGCCAGCGCAATTCGAAGAACGATCGACCATATAACGGTCTTAGGGCCACACTCCCAAACCATGTGCATGACAGGAGGGATGTTGCGCATGGCCGCTATCCGCGTGCGCCATGTATCGCCATACGATTGGTGTGTTGTCGTCTCTGTCATTGTTGGCCGTCATTGTTGGCCGATGTCGCATCTAAGAATACTTGGAGCAGACATCACAAAGAAACATTTTAGCGATTTCAAAGCGGAGATAGGCGATTCTTATGGGTCGCTT
>JAJYGR010000259.1 GCA_021790655.1 Acidobacteriota bacterium
AGATGTATCGGGCCATCGCCAAAAAGCATCCCGTGCTGGCGCAAAATTTCCGCGTTACGGATGTGAACGTGCCGGTCGATCCGCTGCAAAGATAAATTGCACCCAGTCAATTTGAGACTAACGATGCAGCGAGGATGCTAACCTCGGCGTAGGTAGGCTAAAGGATCATGGCTACGTTACAGTTCAAATTCGATGAGAGCTATAACGAGCGGATCATGTGCGTTGGCGGTTGGATCGGCAATGAGTTGGAATGGAAGCGGTTGGAGTCTCGTTGGCAAAAGCGGATTGACTTTGAGAATGCCCACAATCAATCAGACCAGCAAATTACCCGGTTTCACGCCTCTCACCTAAACGCCCGCGATCGTGAGTTCGAGAATTGGACACAGGAGATGAGTATTTCCTTCTCCAAGAAGCTAATTGGACTTATTGCCAAGCGACGCATGGGAGCCGTGTGCATCGCTGCCGACATGGAGGCATTGAAAGAAGTATTTCCGGAAGGCGATCCGAATAGGCTGCATAGTACCTACGCCCTTTGTATAAAGCAGATGATGGTCGAGATCGGACATATCACCCGCAAGGTTTTTCCAGGCGAACAAGTCCTGTTAATTCACGACCACGGAAATTGGGACGCAGAGGCTCTCGAAGGCTACAACAAGATGGTGAATGACGCTAACTGGGAGCCGCGGAATCTGTTTGTTAACCTTTTGCCCATGACTGGGAAGCAATCTGTCGGCTTGCAAGCGGCAGATCTTATCGCATACGAGATTTTTAGAATGGCAAAGGCCAAGGCAACTCTCAGTACTGACGACATGAGGGGTGCGATGCGCGAGATGATGAAAAAGGAAATACCGCTGGCCGCTAAATATATGAATCTCGACGCCGTCAAAGCATTGCGAAAAATTATGGCAGATTCTGGAAAGTACGGGATAGATGAATAGAAGTGCTGCACTGTGTACACCTGTATCTTTAAATGCAGTTGTGCTTATTATTCCTGAAGCTTTCTTAATCAAATATGTAAATCCAAGACGTCATTTCTTCGGCAAGAAAAGTATTTCCGCTCGATTGGTCGCTGGCTTCAAATCGTAATCCGCAGTCACGAAGGTGCATGGAGTGCTTTCGGCTAGTTCGATCCCGAAAGCATCTGCGTAGGGAATTTTCAGCTCGACCTTTAGTTTGGCTGCACGAGCAGCACGTTCGGCGGTCACTGGAACGACGTTGAGATTAAGATCGCCGAGGAGCGTGAGGACGCGGTTTAACGCGCGTTCGCCATTTCTGCGATAAATGACTCCTAACACTTCTCCCCAGTGGATTGCAGAAACAACCACTGCATGAGTTCCCGACAAATGGGCATTCAGAATGTCTTCAACTTCGTCCGCGCCTGCTTCCGAGTCTAGAAATCGCAGGAGAGCGCTGGCGTCGAGTGCGTAGGTCACCATTTCGAACGCTTGTCGTCTTCACGGCGCTCCTTCAGCAGCATTTCCGTGCCGGATGGCCCGCCAGCGGTAATGCCGCGAAGCTCATCCACAAGTTGCTTGTTCACCGGACGGAGAACGATGTGATTGCGTTGGCGGCTGACAACAATGCGAGTACCTGGTTTCAAATTGAGCGCTTCCCGGATTTCCGCTGGAATGACAAGCTGCCCCTTGGTGCTGATTATGGTCGTATGGGATGTCATGTAAGAATTTTATCAGATAGTAAGACACCAATATAAAGTAAGATATGCAGCGAATTGAGACTGCCAGGCGCAAAAACTACAACTAATTTCGCTTTTATTTCGCCAACTCGGCATTAATGCTAAAATCCCGCCAGTAACCAAAGTTTCTTTCTCGCGTTTTATCGATACTGAGAAGCAGTCGCCTTGTGTCGCGGACAACTAATTCCACCTCACCCCCGGAGAGAAAATGGCAGACGACAAAGAGCGCGCGCGTGCGATAGACCTGGCGCTTTCGCAGATTGAGAAGCAGTTTGGCAAAGGGTCCATCATGCGCCTCGGCAGCAAAGAGGCCATTGTGCCCATCTCCGTCATCTCCACCGGGTCGATCTCGTTCGATGCTGCGCTGGGCGTGGGTGGCGTTCCACGGGGCCGCGTGATTGAGATTTTTGGGCCGGAATCCTCTGGCAAAACGACGATTACGTTGCAGATCATCGCCGAGGCGCAGAAGACTGGCGGCATGGCTGCTTTTGTGGACGCGGAGCACGCGCTCGATCCACAGTATGCGAAAAAGCTTGGCGTGGATGTGGACAATCTGCTGATCTCACAACCAGACTACGGCGAGCAGGCGCTGGAAATTACCGAAGCGCTGGTCCGTTCGGGCGCGATTGATGTGCTGGTGGTTGACTCCGTGGCGGCGCTGGTGCCGAAGGCGGAACTCGACGGCGAGATGGGCGATTCCCACATGGGATTGCAGGCGCGGTTGATGTCCCAGGCGCTCCGCAAGCTGACCGGGACGGTCTCGAAGTCGCGCACATCGCTAATTTTTATTAATCAAATTCGCGAAAAAATCGGCGTCATGTTCGGCAATCCCGAGACGACCACGGGAGGCCGCGCGCTCAAGTTTTATTCTTCCGTACGGATCGATATTCGCCGCATCGCCGCGGTCAAAGAGGGCGATGTCGTCGTCGGCTCTCGCACCAAGGTGAAGATTGTCAAGAACAAAGTCGCCGCACCATTCCGTGAGGCCGAGTTCGACATTCTTTATGGCGAAGGAATTTCCCGCGAAGGCGATGTGCTCGACCAGGCGGTGCTACAAAATATCGTAGAAAAATCTGGCGCCTGGTATAGCTTCTCCGGAGAGCGCATCGGGCAGGGCCGCGAGAATGTCCGCCAGTATTTCAAGGACAACAAGGACACCTTTGCGCGCGTCGAGGCCACGCTGCGGCAGAAGATGGGCATCAGCGTAAAGAGTGACATCCCTGAGGTCCCTGCGGTGCCTGTCAACGGCGCAGCAGCGGCACAGGAAGTGGTGAAGACAGGCGCAGCAAAGAAGTAAAGGCTCCAACAAGACGCAGAAGAAAAAGGCGGTCTCCTTCTCTGTTATATCTACAACTGTAGTACTAAAACCACAAGATGTTGTGGTCACCTGAGTCAGGTAAATACCCAGTATCCAGAAATCTAAAAGTACGTGGTCCAGGAAGCGAGAAAATTGAGCGCGTTGGGAACGCGTGGCGTGATGGCTGGCCCGTAGAGATAGGTCATGCCGACGCCCAGAAAGTTGCCGGAAGAAACATGCAGTGCGTAGCTGCCGGTGAGCGTGGAGCCGCTGCGCCAGACAGTTTTTCCCCGTGCGACGAGGCTGTTGGTGGCGAGCCTGCTATAGCCGGTGTGAGAGGCGACAAAGGAGAGCAGATCGGTGGGCCTGCGTTCCAGGGGCGCTTCCTTGTAAAACCGCGCTTCGTAGTAGCGCGAGTAGGAATTGAGCGCATCGGGCACGGTCATGTAGGATGCGCCAGCGTAGACTCCATGGTCTGGATGTTCGAGACTGGTTCGCCACAACTGACGGTCCAATAGTGCATATCCGCAGTAGTTGCCAGACTCGTCCTGACCTGTGGCTAGATTTTTGTACTTGGTGGTGTTGTACAGATAGCCCGCCCGAAACCACGTCTCATGGACATCTCTGGCTGCATCGCGCAGGAAACCGGTCTCGTTGAGGAGGAGCAGTTGATCACCGTGCGGGAGGAAGCGGAAGCCGGTGTGATTGCGCGCAACTTCTTCCGGCCCTCCGCCGGAATCGATGCTGCGCTGCGCTGCGGACTTGAGATAAAGATGGCTCGGCCCCCGAAGGCGCAGAGTGGCGGCTGGTGTCGTGAGCGGAAAATACGACATTCCAACCTCATACGGCAACACGGCGTAAACGCCTTGCCCACCGGTCGCGGTAGATCCGCCGACAAACAAGCCGACAAATTCGAGATTCATAGAGATATAGCCCGCTTTCATCTGGACACGGTCCCTGCCCCAGGCCTTGTAGAAATAGAGATCCCATAGCTGGAAGGTTTTTGGCCCGGCGGGGTTCCAGCTTACCCAGTTCCACACGCCGCCGACGTAAAGCTGTGCGCGCCGCAGATGCAATTGACGAAGGTCGGAGGTGAGGATGGGCTGCACCATTACGTTTTCAAAGGGGTGCTGGCCAATATAGACCTGATCGTCGGGCGCGACGGGCGCAGCCAGAGTGTTTTGCGCATATTGCATCTGCGTGACGACGCGCAGCGCCAATCCTTTCCGGAACAGCGACTGCCGGAACTTTCCTTGAGCGCTGAGAACGCTGTCCGAGATCGCGGGCACGGACGCATCGCCTGCAAGATAGTTCAGGTCCTCGATGGAACGTGAGGGCGGCGGTGGGGCGGGAAGGTTGGTGGTGTCCTGGGTGGCCTGCGCGCGGGTGCGGGTGCTTGCGCACAGCAGGAGCAAATTGACGAGCAGGAGCAGCAACCGCTTGGCGTGGCGCACCCGCGGATCGGTCTCATTCATTTCCGAATCAGCCTTTCTGCTACTGCGCATCCGTGACGTGCTCCATCCATTCGACGACTTTGCTGTCGATCCGGCAAAACAGCCGCATCCGCACCGCCCGGGCGGCCACCCGATCCTGGATGCCAGCCGCATGCACCACCGCCAACAGATTGCCTTTCGTGTCTACTGCCCGCTGCGGCGGAGGGCGCTCGCGCTCTCGATTTTCTTGCCCGCGTCGTAACCGCGCCGCCACCTTTTAGCGCCGTCTTCACCACGTACAGCAGGGCATCCACCACCCGCCGCAGTTCCTACTTGCGCGAACGGCCCCCGGCGTGACGCTGGCCCCGCGGCCCCTTCAGCAATGGCTCCAGCGTGACCCACTGCCTGTCCCTCAAATCGCTCGGATACATGCCCTCAAACTATCGCCTGAATCTCTCCCTGCATATTCCTTACAGGGTTCCTTCGCTAGTTTTTAGACGGGTCCTTAGGGCCTGATTTTGAGGATGGCAAGTCTTGAAACGGAGTAACCAAACGTATTGGATATACCCTATTTGTAAAATAATGCCAATCCAAGAATCAATACCAACAGCATCCCGATTAGCGCGTTATAAAAGTTCAAATAGCCGGATTGCAGAATGCTGATTCTGTCGGCGACGTTTTTCACCACCCGCGTCAGCGGCGCGAACAGATAAGGCCCAAAGATCGGGGCGACCTCCTGATTGAAGATCAAACGTGTCACGAAATATGGCCCATGATCGTACTCGCGCTCTAAGTTGTGGGTTGGCCCGTAGATAAATCCGTAGAATGTTCGCAACGCATTGGAAAACGCCAGAGAAGTCGTGGCGATCTGGCGCGCGTCCTCGCTGCGTCCACCCGACCAAACTGGCACACGGCGAACTCGAAACAGCCGACGGCTCAATAGGAAGAAGACAATTGGGATTAAAGCTAGGAGCGGGCCGACAAGGATCATTTTCGTCGGTGAGATGAAGGCGAAGTGTCCGTTCAAGGGGACCAGCAGCCATCCGTCCTTCATAGGAAGAGCGGCATTCACTCCAAATAGAGACTGGCTTGCCGGTCCGAGTGCTTGTACCCACCAAGGCATGCCTACGGCCAACCCCAGCACGCACAGGCCAAGGAAGAAGACACTGGCGCATCGTGCAGGAGAGAGATGCGTCGGATGGGTATGTCCATCTCCAAGAAGACCAGCGCCAAAGAGTTTGGCGAAGGTTGCCAAAGCGACGGCCACGACCAACGCCAGACCCGCAGCAGCCAGGGCAATTGTCAGCCTTGCGGCGATCATCTTCACTTGCATTCCCTGGAAGAGGGTCTGGAAAGCGTACCACTCGCTGACGAAACCGGCCTGGGGAGGAAGCGCGGCAAGGCTCATCGTCGCAAACAGCGCGCCTACTCCGAAAAAGACCGAGGTGTTTCGCAGCAGACCCGTTTGCCGAATGGTGTAACTGCCATGGACTGAGTACACTCCGTCGGCAGTAAGGAAGAGCGTGCCTTTTGCCAAGCTGTGTCCTGCCAAATGCAATAGGCACACGATCCACGCCAATCCAGCAGGGCCGGATAATCCGCTCGCGGCGAACAGCAGAGAAACACCCAGGATTGCTACAGCCACACCCGCATTTTCAGCGGAGGAGAGGCTCAACAGTCGCCGCCAGTCCTCTTCCTGGAAAGCATTGAAGATCGTCAGAATCGCGCTGATCACGCCGGCAATAATCATGATGATGGCAACGCTCATCACCCATACTCCGGTACGGGGCAGCCATTGGAGCGGTCGGTCGGTGAGTACGGGGATCAGGATCGGCACAACCAACATGGCCGTGAAAGAGATAAAAGGGGCAATGAAATAAATCCAGGAGGCCGACTCGGGTACGACAATTTGTTTATGAAAGAACTTCCAGAGATCGCGATAGGGCTGGAGAATGTTGGGACCGCGGCTCCTCTGGACCTGTTCCTCCGTCTTCAAAATGAAGCCTTGCAGGAGCGGCGCCAGCAGAAGGACACACAGGACCTGGCCGATCTGGAGGACAATGTTGGAGAGGATCACAGAAGCCTCCAGCTATCCTGTTGATCCAGAACTAGCAGATCAAGTGGTCGACACGCGGCGTCTTTATTGCGTTGGCTGGAGTGTATCTCAGTCTTCTTCATGGCACAGTTCCCTCTCGGGGTAGGAGTCATCAGCCATGAAGGCGGTTAACGGTGGACCTCATCACCTAAACCGAATTGTATGAATCCCAATCTTGAATCTTCGATCTCCCGGTTGTCAAGGGATTTTCATGGTTTTTAGGATGCGGTTCTGCTTGGCTAACGATGGTCGAAGCCGGAATATCATTCACTAGCGCGGAGTTGACAACTGCAAATGCGGCATCTTACCTTGTAAGCGTGTTGTGGTGAAGGAGTTCACCCTTAACCGCTGTCCTTCCGCAAAGGCCGGACAGATGATGACTCCTGACAGGAAATCCTGTCGCGGAGTTTTGTCTACGGCACGATCCCTGTCCAACCCTGAAGCTTGAATCTACCGACCATCCTGTTGCTGTTGGGCCGGCGATGCTGAATGTAATCAAGCCCCTTCCCCGGCGTGTGCTGTCCGGGAAGATTGGCGGCTTGAGATCAAGCCTTCGTTGTGCAGCAACTGTGGATTGGAGACCTTGTGCCCGAGGAAGACCTAAGCAGTGCGATGACGCGACACGCTGGCGAACTGAACGAGAATCAGCAAAAACGCCTCCGCATCTCGTGCCATTACATCGACAAGCTCCTCTCCGATATTGAGGAGATTCTTCACCAGGCGACGTCTCAGTCGCCTTTCCCCCGTCATATCGTAGATATCGGTCCTGCACAGATTCGCATGCTTGAGGACTATATTCGCCGTATTCGTTCTCAGTTGGTTCACACTATCGCCTGGCAAAACATGAAGCCTGAACCACCGGATGTCCCGGCGTCTCGCGCGGTATCGACCTATCTAACATTTATCGACATCGCTATTGAAGAACTCAAACCGAAGTATATGCGAGGCTCTGGAGCGGTCCCGGAAGATGCGGTCGATGAATTGAATGGTGTTGTGCATGAACTTCGCTCGTTAATCGATGGAATACAGGATTACCTCAAGCAGGAATTCGGCACGAACCTTGAAAAGCGCTTGCAGCAGCTTGAGAAGACCGGTTACGACGTAGGATTGCTTCGCCTTCTGGAGCAAATTGCCACCCGCAACGGTCTGGTTGAGTTCCGGCTAAGAATGGACGCGCTCGCCGCCCGTATGGAAGAGGACAACTTTGAGGTCGCTCTTTTTGGGCGGGTCAGTTCCGGGAAGTCTTCCCTCCTGAATGCCCTTCTCAGAACGGACGTGTTGCCAGTTGGCATCAATCCCATTACTGCGGTCCCAACGAAACTCCGTTATGGCACAACGCTCAAGGCCGCCGTGTCTTATGGAGATGGTCGCAGTGCCTTGCTCTCGATCGAGGAACTGGGCCATCTGGTCACGGAGCAGGGGAATCCTGGAAACTTGAAGAATGTCGTGGGCGCGCTCGTGGAGGTTCCTTCTTCACGGCTCAAAGAGGGCATCCTTCTGGTGGACACGCCGGGGTTGGGGTCCCTGGCGAAACGAGGAGTGAGGGAGACATTGGCCTACCTTCCCTCCTGCGATCTTGCCCTTCTCTTAATTGACGCTGGAGCTACGCTGAATGAAGAAGATGTCGGCACTCTGAGGCTCCTCTACGAGGCCGGAATTCCTGCGCTGGTTCTTCTCAGTAAGTCGGATTTGCTTGCGGAAACAGACCTTCATCGTACGATCCTATATATCCACGAGCATGTTCAACATGAACTCAAACTGGATGTTGTAATCCATCCAGTAAGCGCCCTGCCGAGCAATTCGATAATGCTCGATCAATTTTTCGAGCGAGAACTGGTCCCGCGTTTCGATCAAGCGCGAACACTTCGAGTGGCTTCAGTCGCGAGGAAGATAGGCGCCCTCCGTGAGGCCGTAAAGTCTGCCCTTGAAAGTACCCTAAACCGAGAGAAGCGGAGAGCGGTCCAACAAAGCAATCTGGACATTTCAGAGATGGAATCAACTCTGCGAGTGGTTACAGGAGAAGTGGGCGAGTTGAGTACAGCCCTGGATCGGACGTTTCGTGAATTCGGTGAAAAGCCAAATGTTGTTCTGGATGGCGCAGTAGACCATGCCATAGAGTGGCTGCGCAACAATTCTGAGAACCATTTGCCGCCGCTACAGTTATCCGAATGGATTCACGAGGTGGTTTGGCGCTCCGTGCAACCGCCCATTGAACGCCTGCGCTCCGTAGGGGGGCACGCGATGGAGAGCCTCCAGAAAATAGCCAAGGAAATGGGCCGCATGGATGCTCCCTCACACGAGGATTTAGACCTGCTTCTACGTGACATGCCGCGTTTTGAACTCGCTGTGCTTCCGCAGCCGATCCGACTCGGTCATTGGAAGTTTTTCGGAGAAAGCATCGTGCGTACTAAAATCAAGGCCAACCTAAATGACTCGACGGGTCCCTTAATGAAGAACGAACTTCATTTCTACGGTCTGGCCTTGTCCCAGTGGAGCAGGCAAGTTGTAAGGAAGCTGGAAGCCATAGTGAACTCTTACGCGGATGCTTATCGCGTACAGATCCATCGATTGAGCGGTACGTCCGAAAAGGTGGTCGATGTTGACCAGCTTGAGGAAGATTTAGCGTTACTGATGAACTGGGACCGGACCGGCAAGCCGAGCTTGCAGAGAAACGTGCATAAGTAAGGAGAGATCGAACTTGCTGAAATACTTTTACATTGCGCTTGGAGGTTCGCTGGGGGCCATCGCTCGTTATTGGGTTGGTTCGGAAGTAGCCGACAAGATGGGAACCAAATTCCCCTACGGGACGTTCGTGATCAATATCACGGCTTGTCTAATCATCGGATTTTCATTAGTGTTTCTGGGACGGCGCGCAGAGTTGAGTCCGGCATGGAGGTTCCTGATTCCAGTCGGCTTCATCGGCGCATACAGCACGTTTTCAACGTTTGAATGGGAAACATTTTCGAGCCTCCAGACCGGCGCTTTCTTCCTGGCGGCCCTCTATGTAGCACTCAGCTTCTTCCTTGGGCTTCTCGCCGTATGGTGTGGAGTATTGCTTGCGAGGGTTGTGTCATGAGAGTGAACAAGCGTGGATTGCACGCATAAAGGAGATGGCATATGTTGAAGGCTGGAAAGGCTGTGAAGGTTTCCATTTATCTGAGCGAAGGTGCCACGCATCACGGGGTATCGACGTTCGCAAGCATCCTTGACTTCCTTTATTTTCGCGGTGTTGCTGGCGCGACTGTCCTGAAAGGTTTTGCCGGATTCGGCGCCGATCATCACCTGCACACGTCTTCCCTGGTGGACATCTCGGACCATCTTCCAGTGAAGATCGAGTTTATCGAGACGCGCGAGAAGGTGGACGAGCTTCTCGGAAAACTTGAGAACATGGCTGGGTCGGGAATGATCGAAGTGCAGGAGACGACAATTGCAAAACCGGCCCAAGTCTCAAAGACCAAGAAAACCCCTCCCGCCGATCACATCAAAATCGAAGGCAAGGCCCAATTGATGCGCATCTACATTGGGGAGAGCGACCAATGGCGAGACAAGCCGCTCCACGAAGCCCTGGTTCACGCTATGCGGGCGAATGATCTGGCCGGAGTCACCGTCTACCGGGGAATCCTCGGCTATGGCGCCCACCGCAGGATGCATAAAGATGCGCCGCTGCACCTCTCACGCGACAGCTCGATCATGCTTTCTGTCATCGACACAGAAGATAAGCTGCGTGCTTTCTTGCCCATTGTGGAGCAGATGGTTGCCGAAGGGCTCGTGGTCCTTTCCGACGTTGACATCATCAAGTATGCCTACCGTGGGCATGCGGACGAGGAACCCACAGTGCCGGGAAAAAAGAGGTCCAGTCATGAAAGAACAATATGAGGCACGCATGTTGCGCATTCACTTTGGAGAAGCCGATAAATGGCATGACAAGCCTCTGTACGAGGCGATTGTCAATAAGTGCAAGGAGCTTGGAATCGCTGGCGCTACCGTCTATCGCGGCATTGAAGGCTTTGGAGCAAGTACGACGATCCACCATAACAGTATCTGGTCATTCTCAAAAGATGCGCCGATCATGGTCAGCGTCATTGATAGAGAAGACGCAGTCCAGAAGCTGGTTCCTTTTCTCGATGAAATGGTCGTCGAAGGTTTGGTCGCCATGTCGCGTGTCCAGGTGGTCCGCTTTTCAAAGTCACCGTCGGACTCTATTCCAGCGATCCGATAGAGCGAATCAAAAGGCTTCTGTATGACAGCGGTTGGCGACAACACCGTAGAGGTATCGGCAGAAAGACAATCGATCGAGTGTGCCATCGCGTCGCTACTTACGCTCTGCGAGTCGGGAGCTGGGAAAAACGGCATCTGCGAAAAGCTGCTTACGCTGCAAGGTAAGCTCACTTCCAATCGTTTTCATCTCGCTGTGCTGGGGCAAATGAAGCGGGGCAAGAGTTCCTTCATTAACGCGCTCCTGGGAGCAGAAGTTCTGCCGACGGGTGTTCTTCCCGTTACGGCGGCGATTGCAGAGATCAGGTACGGCGCAAGTCCAGCGGCAACGATTCACTATTCGACGGGTCAAAGCGAAAGTATTTCCATTG
>JAJYGR010000270.1 GCA_021790655.1 Acidobacteriota bacterium
CTTCACCAAACTCCCCGCAAACCGCTTGTAGTCCTCATAACCATGCAGTTTGCGATCCAAACCCGGCGAGGAAACCTCCAGCGTATACTCCTGCCCCGGAATCAAATCTTCGACATCCAAAACAGTTCCAAAATCTTCGCTGAATACCTGGCAATCCTCGACCTTGATTCCCGCCAACTGGTCCACCGAAACATGCTTCGGAAGCTTCAATTCATCCGAACCCTCCGGTTTTGCCAGCTTCGCCCGGGTCGCCGCGTCCTTCTCTATATAGATACGCAGTGCCCGATGCTTTGGACTGCCTACGTACTCAACCTCCACCACCGACAGCCCATGCGAAGCCGCTACATGGTCCGCAAGCGCGCGAATTTTGTCTAAATCCAGTGCCATCGCCAGTGCATCTGTGCTGCATTTTGGTTCGCTTGAGCGAAGAATCCAGCGCAAATAAAAAGTGGGCTCACGCCCACTCATTTCTCCCGCCCCGGCCCATACTGCCACAGGCTGCCCAGGACAAACTCAGGACAAACTCATCTGCATTTCTAGGATACGCCCGTTCCAGCCGGATTTCAAACGCCGTTGCGCCGCATCCCTACCCAATCGCTTTCCAATCCAGGAGCCTGGCGCGGCGTCACCTCCAAAATTCCTGCTTGGAAACTTCTCAATACTGAAATATGCAGCTTCACTCCATAAACCACTCTCCGCATGTGTTGCCGGAACCTTGGCGGAACCTTACAATCAATCATGCCCATCCAGATTTGCCCTGTACTCAAGGCAATTACGAACACCATTCCAGTGGTAGCCCTATGATTGAATTTCCCGTTCCCGAAGCCCTGACATTTGACGATGTTCTTCTCGTCCCCGCGTTCAGTGAAGTCGTCCCCACACAGGTCAGCACCCAGACCCGCGTCACCCGCAACATCACCCTGAATACACCGCTGCTGAGCGCAGCCATGGACACTGTCACGGAGTCGCGCCTGGCCATCGCCATGGCGCAACAAGGCGGGATCGGTGTGATCCATCGCAATTTGTCCATTGAGCAACAGGCTGCCGAAGTTGACAAAGTGAAGCGCTCGGAAAGTGGCATGATCGTCGATCCGGTGACGATTTCGCCCGAGCAGTTGATCTCCGAAGCGCTCGAAGTGATGCGGCGCTACAAAATCTCCGGCGTCCCTGTAACCAAGAACAAGAAGCTCGTCGGCATCCTGACCAATCGCGATCTGCGCTTTGAAACCCGCACCGACATACCCGTCGGCGAGGTGATGACCAAAGACCATCTCATTACCGTGGCAGTCGGCACAACGCTTCAGGAAGCCGAACTGATCCTGCACAAACACCGCGTCGAAAAGCTGCTGGTGGTCAACGATCAGTATGAACTGAAGGGTCTGATTACCGTCAAAGATATCCAGAAAAAGCTGAAGTACCCGAATGCGGCAAAAGATACGCAGGGACGCCTACGCGTGGCCGCAGCCATTGGCGCTACGGGAGATTTTCTAGAACGCGCCGCTGAAATGGTCCGCAATCGTGTCGATGCGCTTGCCATCGATTCCGCGCATGGACACTCGTCTCGCGTACTGGATGCTATCCGGCTGATCAAAAAGAATTTCCCTGAGGTAGACCTGATGGCCGGTAACATCGCCACCTACGAAGGCGCAAAAGCCTTGATTGAAACTGGCGCGGACGCCATCAAGGTGGGCATCGGGCCGGGGTCGATCTGCACCACGCGCATGGTCACAGGCGCAGGCATGCCTCAGGTGACGGCCATTTCGGAAGCTTATCGCGCAGCTAAATCTTACGGCGTTCCCATCATTGCCGATGGCGGCGTCAAATACTCCGGCGATGTCACCAAGGCCATTGCGGCCGGGGCCAGCACGGTCATGATCGGCTCTCTGTTTGCCGGTGTCGATGAAAGTCCTGGCGAAACAATTCTGTTCCAGGGTCGATCCTTCAAGACCTATCGCGGCATGGGATCCATCTCCGCCATGGCGCAGGGTTCCGGCGAGCGCTACTTCCAGAGCTCACGCGATCTGGAAGGAAACGCCGAACAGAGCAGTTCCGTGGCGACACGCGAAAGCAACGGACAAAACCGGCTGGGCAAATTTGTGCCGGAAGGCATCGAGGGCCGCGTTCCCTATCGCGGGCCGCTCGAAGCCATGGTCTATCAACTCGTCGGAGGTCTGCGCTCCGGCATGGGCTATCTCGGCTGTAGCAGTATTGAAGAGTTGCAGCAGAATGCGCGCTTCATTCGCATCTCAAACGCGGGCCTGCGCGAAAGCCATGTGCATGACGTGATCATTACTCGCGAGGCGCCCAACTACCATGTTGAGTAAACGACGTCGGGTATTGTTGAGCGCGTGGATTCCTGCGGCGATTTGTACGTTGCTGATTTTGGTTTCTTCATCGGACACATTTTCTTCCGATAACACCAGCTCGGTTCTGCGTCCGTTCGCCGAGTGGCTTTTCGGCCCGTTCACCAACCACACCTGGTGCAAGCTGCTTTACGATTTTCGTAAAACGGCCCATTTCTTTGCCTACGGCTTCGTCAGCGTAGTTTTTTTTCGCGCCTGGCGCATGACGTTTCGTTTGAGCCGTTCCTATTCCGCCGTGACGGCCTCGCTGCGCGCCGCAGCCGTCGCGCTGCTCTCCACGCTGGCGCTGTCCAGCGCGGATGAGTTCCACCAGAGCTTTCTTCCCAAACGCACCGGCTCGCCCTTCGATGTACTGCTGGATATGTGCGGCGCTGTCACCTGCCACCTGGTGCTGTTCACTTTTTTCGGTAGTTTGCTGGAGCTGACCAGCACAACCAGTCCTGAGTGAAGGGCCGACAGCCGCTATCGCAGGCGAATTTCAGAGTTAAATCACTACCTCTTCTTCTTGCTCTGTCCGCAATTTGTCCCATTGCTCCGCGCCCAGCCGCTGGAAAATGTCCTTGGGGGCCAGCGTATTGGGAAAATGTAGAGGACCGCGCGATGCTCGCACCGTTGCCAGCGCTGCATCGTACGCGGTAATGGCGGCGCATAACAGAACATCCGACAGCAGAACGACCCGATATCCCAGGCTGTTCACTTCCTGCAGTGAGAGCAACGGGCTTTTTCCTCCCAGCAGTATGTTCAAGACACACGGACCATGCACACGCTGCGGAATATCTTCTAACTGCGCCACAGACTCCGGCGCTTCCACCAATGCCAGGTCGGCCCCCACGTCGAGTGCGGCGTTCGCGCGCGCAATTGCCTCCTCAAATCCCATTGAGGAGTTGCAATCGGTCCGCGCGATAATGATGAAGTCCGGACTGTCCCGAGCAATGACTGCGGCGCGAATTTTGCTGACGAAGTCCTTTTGTGGAATGACCTGCTTTTTGTCCAGATGCCCGCATTTCTTTGGAAATACCTGGTCCTCAATATGAATTCCAGCAGCGCCATGGCGCTCATATTCACGGACCGTCCGGGCCATATTCAGTTCATTGCCATAGCCGGTGTCGGCATCGGCGATGATGGGAATTTTTACCGTCGTGGCCATGGCCGACGCATTGGCCACCATCTCCGACATGGTCGCCAATCCATAGTCCGGTAGGCCAAGGCGGCTGGCAGAGGTCCCCATGCCTGTCATATAAATTGCGGAAAACCCCGCTAGTTCCACGGCCCTGGCGGAGAGACAATCGTAAGCACCGGGCGCAACAATAAATTCCCCATTCAAAAGCTGTTGACGTAGCCTGCCTGCTGGACTCACTCAGAATTCCTCCCGTGGCGCAGTGTTACAGTGATGGTTTTGCCGCTGCCTTGCCTGCGACAGGTACGTTCCGGAACTGTAAAAACCGATTGTCAAAAGAGCCTGGCTCTCCGAGGATTGCAATCGCGATACGTGAAAAAAAAAAAAAAACACTTTGCAGAAAGATGCCGATTGCACAGGTAAAAGGCATCTCAAAGGAAACGCGAATTGCATTTCTTCCTTTAGTGTTCTATTTAGCGTTCTTCACTCATTAAGACTCGCGTGGATCAAAAAGGTATTTCGAGCCTGCGAAAAATATTTTGTAGGAAATCTGAAGGAACAGCGGAATGCGAAAAATGCAATGGCTGACCGGCGCAACCCCCACACAGAAAAAAGCGCTGCTGACCACTTCGCTCGGCTGGATGCTCGACAGCATGGACATGATGCTGTTCTCGCTGGTGCTGGTCGACCTGCAACGCGACCTGCACATGAGCGCCTCGGTCAGTGGACTGCTGATGTCGCTGACTCTTGTTTCCGCCGCCATCGGAGGCATCTTCTTTGGATGGTTTGCCGATAAAGTTGGCAGAACACATGCGCTGATGTTGTGCATGTTGATTTATTCCATCTTCACCGCCTGCTGCGGTCTGGTGCATAGCGTCCCACAACTCGCCGTCTTCCGTTTCCTGCTCGGCCTGGGGATTGGCGGAGAATGGGCGGCGGGCGGCGCGCTGGTTGCCGAAACCTGGCCCGATCAAGATCGCGGCAAAGCCATCGGAATCGCACAGGCTTCCTGGGCGCTAGGCTATGCGCTGGGCGCAGCCATCACCGCGCTGATCATGCCGCACTTCGGCTGGCGCGCTGTCTTTTTCGTTGGCGTTCTCCCAGCACTGGTCACGATTTGGATTCGTAAATCTGTCGGCGAGCCGGAGATATGGAAAGAAAAGGCCGCGACCCTGCCGATTCGCGCCATGTTTCAAAGCAAGCTGGGCATCGCCACGGTAGTCATCGCCTCCATGAACGCTGCCTCGCTGTTTGCCTGGTGGGGCCTGTTCACCTGGATTCCGCGATTTCTCTCGCTGCCCATCGCAGAGGGCGGTCGCGGACTCAGCATCGTGCAGGCATCTTCGTGGACCATCCTCATGCAGGTTGGGACTGGGGCGGGCTATCTTTCCTTCGGCTATCTGGCGGACAGCCTGGGCCGCAAGAAAACGTACATCGCATTTTTGCTGATCGCCGCCGTGCTGGTGCCCATCTACGCCCACGCGCCTGGAGTACGTTCGTTACTGCTGCTCGGCCCCATCGTGGGATTTTTTGGCACAGGGTTTTTCAGTGGCTTCAGCGTCATTGCCAGCGAAGCCTTCCCCACCGCCATTCGCGGCACGGCCATGGGAATCGTCTACAACGTGGGCCGATTTCTAGGAGCAGGCGCGCCGTATGTCATCGGCTTCATCACAGAGAGAAGCGGCATCGTGCTCGCGCTGTCTTCCATCTCCATCGCATTTTTTGTTGCCGCCTTGATCGCCACGGGGTTGAAAGAAACGAAAAACCATGCGCTGAGCTAACGATCGTTGTCCCCAGAGACAATGCTTTGGGCTGCGTTTCACAGATTCGGTCAGCGTCTTCTCATATGTCTGCATAAGTCTGTCGGTAGTTCCTGTGGTACATTTCCTCCATAATGATGAAAAGTCTGACGATGCTCGCTTTGCTGGTTGGATTGGCAGTCAGTGTGTCCGGTCAGCCAGATAAAGCTGCCAACCAGATACGGCAAGATACAGGACGGGCCAAGCCATCCGTTGTTACAGCGGACAGCCAGAATAAACAGGCCAGCGGCCAGACAGATCAGACCGAAGCCGGTCGCGACGCGCCAGCCGAGAAAGCATCCATCGAACGACCCCATGGTGAACACTTCTGCGCGCTTGACATCCGGCCAGACTTTTTATAACCTCCTTATCAGCCTATGAAACTCTCTCTCCAGAACATGTGTATGGCCATGCGAATGAAAATTAGCGCATGCGGGCCGCTGTTTTTGGAGATGCGAATGACCGAGTAACACACTTCCACTCCTCAGATTCAGTCACCCGCGGCGCACAGCCTGCGGGTTTTTGCTTTTAGCAATAAAAATTCAGCCAAGCCTACTGGAGGCACTCAATGTCCGAACCGAATCAACATCGTCCCGCCACCCTCTCCGTCCACGCCGGTCAAGTTGCCGACCCCACCACCGGCTCGCGCTCTGTGCCGATCTATCAGACCACCTCCTATGTATTTGAGAATGCCGAGCACGCCGCTTCCCTTTTCGGTCTGCAACAGTTCGGCAATATCTATACGCGACTGATGAACCCAACCACCGACGTGCTGGAAAAGCGCGTGGCTGCGCTGGAAGGGGGAGCAGCCGCGCTGGCGACAGCTTCCGGCCAGGCCGCAGAAACACTGACGGTCCTTACGCTGGCAAGCGCTGGCGATGAAATTATTTCCACCACCTCGCTCTATGGTGGCACTTACAATTTGTTCCACTACACGCTGCCCAAGCTGGGCATCAAGGTCCGCTTCGTCGATGCCGACGACTTCGAAGGGCTGCGCAAGGCCATCAACAAAAACACCAAGGCCGTCTACACGGAATCTCTCGGCAATCCCAAGCTGGATGTAGTCGATCTGGAAAAGCTCGCTTCCATCGCGCATGAAAACGGCCTGCCGCTGATCGTCGATAACACCGTGCCCTCACCCATCCTTTGCAATCCCATTCAATGGGGCGCGGACA
This sequence comes from Acidobacteriota bacterium, assembly GCA_021790655.1. Classification (GTDB taxonomy): domain Bacteria; phylum Acidobacteriota; class Terriglobia; order Terriglobales; family Acidobacteriaceae; genus JAKAAZ01. Next base: position 6,455 of record JAJYGR010000270.1, read on the forward strand.
TCGTCATCCACTCCGCAACCAAGTTTCTCGGCGGCCATGGCAACAGCATCGCCGGCGTTATCGTGGACGCGGGCAAGTTCGACTGGGCCAAATCGGGCCGCTTCCGCGACTTCGTCGAGCCTGACCCTTCGTATCATGGGCTGTCGTTTACCGGGGCGTTCGCCAATCTGGCCTTCATCCTGAAGGCCCGCGTGCAAGGGCTGCGCGACACCGGCGGCTGCCTCTCGCCGTTCAACGCATTCCTCATCTTGCAGGGGATTGAAACGCTGCATCTGCGCGTGGCGCGGCATTCAGAAAATGCCCTGGCTGTGGCGAAGTTCCTCGAAGCGCATCCGGCGGTCGAATGGGTCAACTATCCGGGGCTTGCCAGCAGCAAATACCACACCCGCGCCAAGAAATATCTGCCGCATGGCGCCAGTTCCATTGTCACCTTCGGGGTCCGCGGAGGCTATGACGCCGGAAAAGAATTCATCAACTCGCTCGAACTCTTCAGCCTGCTGGCGAACATAGGCGATGCAAAATCTCTGGTCATTCATCCCGCATCCACCACGCACCAGCAGTTGTCGGCAGAGGAACAGGACTCCACCGGCGTCACTCCGAACCTGATCCGTCTCTCGGTCGGCATTGAAGACATTGCCGACATCATCGCGGACCTCGAAAATGCGTTGCAAAAGGTAACAGCAAGCAGCCAGGTGACAGTTTCCGCATAAGGTGAGCTATGACACAGCAAGCATTGCAGCCAGATTTTGAAGCCGATTTTCTCCTCAACCATGGCGCGTCCTTTGCACTGGAATCAGGCGCGGCGTTACCCCAGGCATCGCTGCACTACGCCCTCTACGGCAAGCTGAATGCGGCGCGCGACAACGCTGTCCTCGTCTGCCACGCGCTCACCGGTTCGGCGCGCGTGGCGGACTGGTGGCCGGACCTGTTTCGCGACGGCCATCCGCTCGATCTCGAACAGCATTGCGTGATAGGCATCAACGTGCTGGGGTCCTGCTATGGCTCGACCGGCCCCACCTCCAACAATCCCACGACCGGCGAGCGATACGGCGCGGACTTTCCTGTTGTCAGCATTCGCGACATCGCGCGTGCGCAGGCGCAACTCATCGATCATCTCGGCATTCCACAATTGCGCGCGGTACTCGGCGGCTCCATCGGCGGTATGCAGGCGCTGCAATGGGCGGTCGATTTCCCGGAGCGCGTGGCTGGCTGCTTCGCCGTAGGCACCGCACCGCTTTCGGCCATGGGGCTGGCGCTCAACCATCTCCAGCGTGAAAGTATTCGGCTCGACCCAGCATGGCAGAACGGCAACTATGATCCAGCCGCTCCGCCGACGCGCGGACTCGCTCTGGCGCGCGGCATTGCGACATGCAGCTATAAATCGCCAACATTATTTTCGGAACGCTTCCATCGCAACCCGGACCGTTCCGGCGGAAATCCGCTGGAGTCGCATGCGGCCCGCTATGATGTTGCCGGATATCTCGACTATCAAGGCCGCATCTTCAACGATCGCTTCGATGCCAACAGCTATCTGGTGATTTCGCGCGCCATGGACACTTTCGACCTGGCACGTGGCTATGTCAGCGAAGCCGCGGCCTTGCGGCGTATTCGCGCGCGAACTTTAGTGGTAGGGATTTCTTCAGACTGGCTGTTCCCTCCCGCCGACGTACATGCTCTCGCGGAACGCATTCAGGATGCCGACGCGGTATGCAACTATATTGAGCTCCACTCCAACCACGGGCATGACGCTTTCCTGGCGGAAGCGAGCAACGTCCGTCCGCTGATCGAGTACATCGTGCAAAGCGGACCCGTCACAGCCCTACAAAAAGATTGTGCAGGCTGCGCAGTGTGATCCGCAGGCTGCGCAGTGTGATCCGCAGCCTGCATCACTGTGCCGTCACATACAACGTAAGCGGAAGCGTCTTCGGCGGATTGCAGGCACGGTCGTCGCATGCCTGATAGCGAAGCTGGCCGTGTATCGTATAGCGGCCCGGCTTGGCGTAGACCTGCATCCGCACGCCGAACTCCCCGGTATACACGCTGAGCGCGTCCTTCGGCGCAAATTGAAAGTGATAGTCCACTCCCTGCGGATATTCGATCTTTGCGATCTCGACGTCCGTCGGAGCATCCAGCGTGATCGTCGTGGGGATCAGGTAATGCGAATTCGGCTTGTGGGAGTTGATGTGCAACCCGGTCTGGATGGCGAACCGCACATCGACATCCTGCGTCGCGGCAGCCTGCTTGCCAGCCTTCACTTTCAACTCCGGTGAGGAAACCATCTGCACCCACTGCTTCGCGGACGCTTGTCCGAAGCCAATTCCTGAATGTGCTGGCTGCCACGCAGATTGCGCTGTCATCGTCATCGCACAGGCCGCCAAAACCGCACCAAATAACAAACGCCTTTTCTGCATCTCTCAGGCTCCCTTGGCCGCAAGGATCTTCTGGATGTCCGCTTCCATCTCACTCTGCGAGATGATGCCGCCCGTCTCCACGGCAACCTTGCCGTCCCGCCCAATGTAGTAGGAGGTGGGCAAATAATCGACGCCGCCATAGGCCTTGTTCATTTTTTCGTCGTACATCAGCACCGGGTAATTGACGCCCATCTTGGTGGCGAAGTCCGCAACATTTTTCGCAGAACCATCATCTTCAGAGATGCCCAGGACAGTGAACCCCTGCGCCCCGTATTTTTTTTGCAGGTCGATCAGCCACGGCATTTCCAGCTTGCAAGGCCCACACCAGGTCGCCCAAAAATTGAGCAGTACAGCCTTCCCTTTGTAGTCGGAGAGCGAAACCGTTTTTCCATCGGTGGTCTTCAACGTAAAGGCGGGCGCAGGCTTTCCGCGCAGGTCGCTCAAACCATCAGAGGCGGGGGAATCGCTCGCAGCACTAGAGGATGAAGAGCCATTTGCAGCCGCGCCACTGCTGACGCCGGGTTGTGCGAAGGTCGTCTGCGCAGGCGGCTGCGCGTTCAGAGACTTGCGGATACGGTAGGACATCACCCCAGCCCAGATCATCGCAGTAATGACGGCGATCAGGACCAGCACGACAATAACGCTGCGCTTCATGAATGCTCCTCGATACCGGGATATGTCTGGAAGGAAGATCGCCCGATATGCAACCCTTTATTGTATCGGCTGCGACAGGCGAATGCAGGCCACGCTGCGATAGGGCACGCAAACCCATGGACTTTTTACTATGGAGTAGAGTCATCGATAACGAGAAATTCCGTTACAACAAGAGTCACTCTGGACCCTTCGCTTCGCTCAAGGGCAAACTCCGCATTGCGGAGAGAAAAATCCAGAAACATTTCTCCGAGCAACAAGCAAGGAGGAGTCATTCTGAGCGAAGCGAAGAATCCATAGGGTGACGGCGACGCAACCCAGCGCATATTCTCTGGATTCTTCACTTCGGTCGCCGCTGCGACCTTCGTTCAAAATGACTCTTTTTGACATCTGTGCATCAGTCTGCGCCCACGCGGGAACCTCTTTTACGCCCGCGCAATAAGCCGGAACAGAAGATGGAGCAGCGTGAGCACGACCGCGCCCAGAAAAGCGGCGAAAAATCCATGGATCCTAAATCCGGGGACGAATGCGCTGGCCAGCAGAAGAATGATCGCGTTGATGACGAGGAAAAACAGGCCAAGGGTCAAGATTCCAAGCGGGAACGTGAGGAGCTTGAGCAGGAACCCTAAAGTTGCGTTCAGAAAACCCACAACCAGGGAAGCGATCAAGGCGCTGCCAAAACTGGCGATCTCGAAGCCGGGAACCAGACGAGACACGATAATCAGCGCAAGCGCGCTGAACAGCCACATCAACAATAACTGAACCATAGATCGTGAGATTACAAAAAACGAGGCTATATTGTCCAGCTAAATCTTGACGCTGAAGGACAACAGAAAAGCCCCGCCAATGCGGGGCTTTTCTGTTGAAATAATGCCGGCGATCACCTAATCTCCCACACTCAAAAATGCAGTACCATCGGCCCAGCGAGACTTTACTTCCGTGTTCGGGATGGGAACGGGTGTTGCCCTCGCAGTATATTCACCGGCAAATTGTCAAAACACGCGAACGCCGCGATGTTTCACAACAGGATAGATTGGGGTAAGTCAAACTACTTGGCTGACCGTTGAGTATCTTCAGCAAGAATTCTTTTGGAATTCTGTGCGAAGTTAATCTTATGGTCAAGCCGAACGGGCGATTAGTACTGGTAAGCTACGCACATTGCTGTGCTTCCACCTCCAGCCTATCAACCAGGTGGTCTTCCTGGGCCCTTCATTTCCCTTTTGGGTTGGGAGATCTCATCTTAGAGCGTGCTTCCCGCTTATATGCATTCAGCGGTTATCACAACCGAACTTCGCTACCCAGCTGTGCCTTTGGCAAGACAACTGGAACACAAGAGGTTCGTCCATCCCGGTCCTCTCGTACTAAGGACAGCCCTCTTCAAATCTCCTACGCCCACAGCAGATAGGGACCGAACTGTCTCGCGACGTTCTGAACCCAGCTCACGTACCGCTTTAATAGGCGAACAGCCTAACCCTTGGAACCTTCTACAGCTCCAGGATGCGATG
>JAJYGR010000209.1 GCA_021790655.1 Acidobacteriota bacterium
ATGAGTTGAGTAAGAGAGAAGTCATTCTGAATGAAGGTCGCACCGCGACCGCAGTGAAGAATCCAGAAGGTGATCGATTCATCCATGTTGCCATCACCCTCTGGATTCTTTCCAGAGCGCGTCACATCCTAGGTTAGCTTTGCGAACCTGGGGCACCCGATGGACTCGTGTCCGATGACATTTCGACGCGAGCGAAGCCCGGCGTGCTACCCTCACAATGAAAATTCCAATAGCGGACAAAAACCAGCTTTACTACGGCGACAATCTGGATGTGCGGCGGCGCTATGTGCGCGACGGGTCGGTCGATCTGGTGTATCTCGACCCGCAGTCCAACTCGCGGCAGGACTACAACGTGCTGTTCGCGGAAAAAGACGGCAGCCGGTCGAGTTCGCAGATCCATGCGTTTGAAGACCCGCCGCGGCGGGGAAGTGGAACCTAGAAAGGCAATTCGAGGGATAGCCAGCACGCATACGAGGGGATTGTCGAAACGGGTGGACGCATAGGTCGCCGCAGCGAATGCTGACCATCGGCGATGTCAGCCGATTCAAGCACAGCAAGCAGGTCGGCCAGCTACTTGGGACTGATACCACGCGAGCGCAGCTCGGACGGCCTGCCTGAACATCTCAGATTGCAACGCAAATGTAGTGCAGACTCGGCGGTAGCCTGAACTGATTCTGAACCACTTAGGCAACCTTTGAGCACGTTCGTGACGAACTTGGGCTAACCAACAATCCACTCTGATACCGGGGTTGTAGTTATCCCTGTACCGTTTCCGCGCGTTCTTTCACCTTGATCTCCAATCGGTTGTTCAGCGGGTCGGCATCGAGCAGTACGTGGTCGCCGTGGAGAACTTCACCATCGAGAATTTTTATGGCGAGTGGATCCTGGATCAGCCGCTGGATGGCGCGCTTCAGTGGACGCGCTCCGTAGGCGCGATCGAAGCCCATGAGAAAGAGCTGGTGTCGCGCTGCGTCGGTCAGTTCCACTACGATGCGCCGGTCGGCCAGCATACGATTCAGGTCCGCGATGCGCAGTGTCAGGATGTGCGTCAACTGCTCCTCGCCGAGCGGGCGGAAGATCACGATGTCGTCCACGCGATTCAGAAATTCTGGACGGAAACTTTCGCGGAGCACCTGCATGACTTGCTCACGGGCGGCGTCGAACGAGGATTCGCTTTGCAGCGCTTCTGTGTTCAGCAAATGCGCGCCAAGGTTCGAGGTCATAATCAGAACCGTGTTCTTGAAGTCCACCGTGCGCCCGCGAGAGTCCGTCAGGCGGCCATCGTCGAGCACCTGAAGCAGCACGTTGAAGACATCGGGGTGGGCTTTTTCAATCTCATCGAACAGGACGACAGAGTAGGGCCGACGGCGCACTGCCTCGGTCAATTGGCCGCCTTCGTCATATCCAACGTATCCGGGAGGCGCGCCAATCAAGCGCGCGACAGAATGCTTCTCCATGTACTCCGACATGTCGATGCGGGTCATCGCCTGTTCATCGTCAAACAGAAATTCGGCGAGCGCGCGAGCGGTCTCTGTTTTGCCGACGCCGGTGGGTCCGAGGAAAATAAAAGAACCGATGGGTTTTTTGGGGTCGCTGAGTCCGGCGCGCGAGCGGCGAATCGCATTCGCCACCGCCGATAACGCTACGTCCTGGCCGACAACGCGCTCGCGCAGACGGTTCTCCATCTGCACCAACTTCTGGACTTCACCTTCCAGCATTTTTGAAATGGGAATGCCGGTCCACTTACTCACAATGCGCGCAATGTCTTCTTCATCGACCTCTTCTTTCAACATGCGCGGACCACTTGCAGCGCCGTCCTGTGTGGCGTTCAATTTCTTCAACTCGGTTTCCAGTTGCGGCAGTTCTCCATATTGGATCTGCGCGACACGTTCAAAGTTGCCGCGACGCGTCTGCTCGTCGGCTTCCTGCCGCAGCGCCTCGACGCGTTTTTTCAGCTCGGCCAAACGCGTAATGTCCTGGCGCTCGTTTTGCCAGTTCGCGCGCAGAGCGCCAACCTGCTCGTGCAGCGCAGCCAGTTCCCTCGTCACTTCTTCCAGTCGTTCTTTGGAGTTGGCATCTTTCTCGCGCTTCAGAGCGGTGCGCTCGATTTCAAGCGAAGTAGCGCGGCGCTCCAACTGGTCGATCTCCGTTGGGACGGAGCCGATTTGGATCGCCAAGGATGCGGCGGCCTCGTCCACCAGATCGATGGCCTTGTCGGGCAGAAAACGGTCGGAGATGTAGCGATGCGACAGGGTTGCCGCGGCGACAATGGCCGCATCTTTAATGCGCACATTGTGGTGCGTCTCGTAGCGGTCTTTCAGGCCGCGCAAAATGGCGATAGTGTCCTCGACGTTCGGCTCGCCGACATACACAATCTGGAAGCGCCGTTCAAGCGCAGCATCTTTCTCGATGTATTTGCGATACTCATTCAATGTGGTTGCGCCGATGGCGCGCAGTTCGCCGCGTGCCAGCGCGGGCTTCAGCATGTTGGAGGCATCGATGGCCCCTTCCGCCGCGCCCGCGCCGACCAGCGTGTGCAGCTCGTCGATGAAGAGAATGATGCCGCCGGCTGCGTCCTCAATATCTTTCAGCACGGCTTTGAGGCGATCTTCAAATTCGCCGCGAAACTTTGCTCCGGCCAGCATCGCGCCAAGGTCGAGCGAGATGAGCCGCTTGTCTTTCAGCACCTCCGGCACATCGCCGGAAACGATGCGGCGCGCCAGACCTTCAACGATGGCGGTTTTGCCGACACCCGGTTCGCCGATCAGCACAGGATTGTTTTTTGTGCGGCGCGCCAACACCTGCACCACGCGACGAATCTCCTCATCGCGGCCGATGACGGGATCGAGCTTGCCGCGACGCGCCAGGTCTGTCAAGTCGCGGGCATAGCGTTCGAGTGCCTGAAACTTCGCTTCAGGATTCTGGTCGGTCACACGCTGGGTGCCGCGCACCGTGGTCAATGCGCGCAGCAATGCGTCATGGCTGGCGCCAGCGGCCGCCAGCGCCAACTGCGCGGGATCGCTCTTCTGCTGCGAGATCGCCAATAGCAGATGCTCGGTCGAGATGTAGTCGTCTTTGAAATTTGCGGCTTCCTGAAACGCCTGCTCGACGACCTTCAGAAACGCTTTGGATGGCTGGGCCTGATTGGCGTCTCCAGAGACCTGAGGAAAAGTTTGCACAACTTTCTGCAACTGCGCGCGCAGCGGATCGAGCGCCACTCCGGTTTTTTGCAAGACGGGAGCGACGATGCCTTCTTTGTCTTCCAGCAATGCGAGCAGCAAGTGCGTCGGCTGCAGCTCTGGATTGCCGTGGTCGCGCGCCAGGCTGGTGGCAGCCTGGACTGCGTCCTGCGCTTTGACTGTGAGCTTTTCCCAACGGACCGTCATAGTAATGGTCTCGCCTTCCTGTTCATTGCTTAATTGCGGATGCGCTCCGCACGGACCTGTTCACGCAGTCTTCGAATTCAAGGTTGAAGCAGTTTACCTGTCGTTCACTACTCGCGCGGCCCGGCCATAAGAGCCAAGGTTGAAGGCGTTGACATAACCTATGCCGTTTAATTTTTTCCTGGCCACTCCGCTGCGCGCCCCACTCTGGCAATGTAGTAGCAGCAACTGATTCTTGTCCTTTACGCGGCGCGGCAACGCAGTTTCAATTTCCTCCAGGGGAAGATTCATTGCGTTTGACAGGTGGCCGGAGTTGAATTCGGCAGGGCTGCGCACGTCAATCACCAGCGCCCCGTTTTTAAGATGCGAACATGCGTCCTTGCGTGAAATCTGGCCGACGCGTTTCAGCATATAAACGACCGCGACGACCGCCAGAATGATGAGAGATGTTGTCCAATTCATAGTTTCCACTTCACTTCACTTCGATTCGCTTTCGGCGCACGACAATCTTCCAAGCTCGATACGGATCGGTCACATTGCGTCCGCTACCTAATGTTAGAGAACAGGTCCTGTTCATAAATAGACGACAGAGATGGGCAGGAGGCGCGACCTCTTGACGCTTCCTGCCCGCAACATCAGCGAACAAACGTCTGCCGCAGCATCTGGATCATGCCGCCGGTTTGTTTTCACTGGCCGATAACGTCCGGCCAGTTTCTCCCGAATGCGTGCCGCTGACGGAGATTTTGATCTGCTTCGGCTTCGCCTCTGCGCGCTTGCCCAACTGCACAGTCAGAAGGCCGGCATCGTAGTTTGCTTTCACGCTGTCCGGATCGATCGAGTTCGGCAGAGAAAAGACGCGCGCGAAGCTGCCATAGCGGCGCTCGACACGGTGATAATTCTCTTCCTTGGTTTCTTTTTCAAACTTCCGCTCGCCACGAACGGTCAGCGTCTGGTTCTCCATCTGGACATCGAAGTCTTCCAGCTTCATACCGGGAACTTCGAGTTTGAGGACGACATGGTTGGCGTCTTCGTAAATATCGACTGGCGGAACGAAGGCGCTGGAGGCCAGCGTCTCATCCTCGCTGCGATTCATGTCCTGCAATAACGAGTTGAGCCGACTTTGCATGGTGTACATCTCCTGAAATGGGTTCCAACGTGTAATGGCCATCGATTTCTCTCCTTTAGGATGAGCCACGTCGCGGAGGACGAAAGCTCGATAATGTTGGGCGTCTGCTTTGCCCTAAGAAAACTATATCATACAAGTAAGATTATATTAGCTAGTTATTATCATATATAAGTTAAATTGTTATTTTTCATATAGTTATTCATCTATTATTCGGTAATTATGTGTTCACCCAATGCGGACGTAGGGAGAATTCCTCCCAGAGACTTCACGAAACGCGGAAGATAGCGCATTCTAAATAGGTATCTCCCTGATCCTATGAGTGCTCTAGCCCTGTTTCTTTTGCAGATCGCCGTCATCGTGCTGGTCACGGGACTGTGCGGCGTCTTGCTGGGAAAACTTGGCCAGCCGCGCGTAGTGGGAGAAATGCTCGGCGGAATTCTTCTGGGCCGTTCCGTCTTCGGATATGCCGCGCCGCATTTGATCTCGCAACTGTTCCCACCCACCTCTCTGCATACGCTTTCTTTGGTCAGTGAGTTGGGGATGGTGCTGTATCTGTTTTTAGAAGGGATGAATCTGGACTTTGCATCGGTCTGGCAGCAACGACAGACAGCGCTGAAGATCAGCTTGGCTTCTATGGCGATCCCCTTCGTGCTTGGCTGCGGTCTGGGGCTGCTCCTTTATCGAAACTTTCATGGGACAGGCGGAAACAAAGTTGCGTTCATGATCTTTCTCGGGGTCAGTCTGAGCACGACAGCGTTCCCGGTATTGGCCCGTATGCTGCGGGACCAAAGCACCGGCGACACGAAGCTCAACACGCTGGCGCTGGTTTGTGCAGCCATTGCGGACGTGATGGGTTGGATGCTGCTGGCAGTCGCCCTGATGATCAACACGGTGGGCGTGTCGTTGTGGATGCTGGTGTTCAAAATGTTTTTGCTGGTGTTGTTTGGCGCGTTTCTGCTGGGCGTGGTGCGTCCGATCCTGGGCAAACTGGTGCGCTGGAAGGGCGCTCCGAACATTTCTCAACTGCTGTTGGCGGCATTTTTGGTATTCATCCTGGGCTGCGCATTTGTTACGGAGCGGCTGGGAGTTCATGCTCTCTTCGGCGCGTTTCTCGCGGGCATGTGCATTCCCCGGTTGCACCACTGGCATCGCCAGTTGTACCGGACCATCCATCCGCTGGTTTCCGTTCTACTGCTGCCGGTGTTCTTCGCCATGACCGGCATCCATACCGAATTTCGCGACCTTGGCGGCAAGAGCGTGTTGCTTTGGTTCGTGCTCCTGCTGGTTTTGGCCATTGCAGGCAAAGTCGGCGGAACCTATTATGCGGCGCGTAAATCGGACCTGCCGAAGCAGGAGTCGCTGCTGCTCGGTTTCCTGATGAATACACGTGGACTGGTCGACCTGGTAGTGGTGAACCTTGCATTCCAGGCTGGGGCCATTAATACGCAGCTGTTTACGATCCTCGTACTGGTCGCGTTGATTACGACTGCAATGACGGCGCCTTCTCTCAAGCTGCTGAAGAAAAAACCCGAAGTTCCGACACCTGCGGCGGCGTAAGGGTTGGCGCGGTTTAACTTTTAACTGTAGATGGATTTTTTCATCCCACCCTTGCTGCGCAAGGATGGGGTACCCGGCAGTAGTCATTCAGAATGACTCCCTGTAGTTTCGTATTTCTGCAATCCGCCTTACGGTAGGCGCTTTATCTTGGTGCCAGGAGGAATTTTCAACTCAAACTGGTCGTCTGCGAGCGTGTGATTGAATGTAAGCTTCTCTATCGTCAAATCGATCTTGTATTCGTCGACGGGGCGATCGATGACGATGTGCGTCGGATAAGAAATCTGGTCAAAGGTCTGGTATTTGCTGTAGAGAGTGCGGGTGACCAGTGTGCCGTGCTCGTCGTATTCGTCCTGCTGATAGGGCAGCAGGTCGGTCCGGTTGATGTGAATGACTCGTACCGGCAAAAGCTGCTGGCTGTTGCCCTGACGCCGCAAGATTCCCAGATCATAGTCCGGTTCCTGCACCAGGTGTTTGGTGCGCGTGTCTCGCTCGACGCCGGTATTGTTGGTGACATAGACCAACTCGTCTGGCCCGATTTTGCGAATCAGAAGCGAATCAAAAAAAACTGAAGGCCGCAAATTCATCAAGGGGTTGGGGGAGGGTTTGCCGACCTGTCCTGAGCCAACGACTGCTTCACTTTTGGGAGGAATCAGCAGTTTGAAATTTTTTCCGTCGCTGGCCATGTCGAACGCGCGGGTCTCCACGACCGGAAGCAGACCTAGTACGCGCAACATATCTGGCTGACGCAGAAGGATGTAACCGCGGAGGGACGTGTAATCAGTCTCTTTCCCCTTGTTTGCTCCTCCGACAGACGCGCGCATCAAGACCGTTGCGTTGATGGAATGGATGGAGTCATAGCGCTGATCCAGTTGCTGAATCAACTGCTGGCCACTGGCGCTCAACACAACGTTGGGTGCCTGGGGCCGCTCCAGAATTCGCGTGCGTTTCAGGCATCCAGTCAGACCGAGCAAGGACATGGATCCCGCCGCAAGCAATAACGCCGACCGAAGACAATTCCGCAGCATAACGGGAACACAAATTAATGGAGAACTACGCACGCGGTTCAATCCCGTCCATTCCCGAGGCGCTGCCCCTTGCGATAGGCTGTCACGTTTTTCCGGTGTTCCTGCAGTGTGGCCGCGAACCGTGAATGACCCGCATTTTCTGGATCACTGACGAAATAGAGGTAATCGGATGTTGACGGATGCATTGCAGCCTTTAAGGAGGGGATTCCCGGATTGCAGATTGGCCCGGGAGGCAGGCCCGTATGGAGATAGGTATTATATGGAGACTTTGCTTTCAAATCGGATGCGTAAATCGTCCCGCGATAGCGCTTTTCCAGCAATGCTGCATAAATTACTGAGGGATCGGTATCCAGAGGCATTCTTTTTTGCAGGCGATTTTCAAAGACGCTGGCAATCATCGGTCGGTCACTGCTGACGGGCGTTTCGCGTTCAATTAAAGAGGCCAGAATGACGGTTGAAGAAATGCTTTCGGATGGTTCGGCTGCCAGCCCAAGCACCTGTGCCTCCTTGCGAAAGTGGTTGACCATCTCGCCCAGAATCTGCTGGGGAGGAGTATTGGGGGCCAGCCGATAGGTGTCTGGAAATAAATAGCCCTCCAGACTGACGGCGTGAGGATCGAGATCGCGGACCAACGCTGTGTCAGACTGTTCGGCGGAAAGGAATGCATCCTGCGGGCCGAGTCCGGCCTTCTCAACAGCCGTGGCAATATCGAAGATGTTGTACCCCTCTGGAATGGTCAATGCGATGGTGTAGACGTCGCCGCTGTGAAGACGCTGGTACACAATTTTCATCGGAACAGGATGATCGAAGCGGTAGGTCCCGGCCTTCAGCGTTCCGCGCTCGAAACGTGCCAGCACGTCAAATGCGAAGCGATTGCGGATGATTCCGTCCTGCTGCAATGTGGTGGCTATCTGCGCTACTGTGTAGCCGGGCTGGACCGTTACAAGCTTTCCCGTGGATGGGCCAAACGGGGCGAACACCAGGAAGCACACACCTGCTGCGCCCAGCGCCAGAAGCAATACCAATCCAAGAAAAAAACGCACGTCGAATCGCTACCCGAAGGGAAAGGTTGAGGTACTCATCTATATCTTTCTATTGTAGGCGTTCGAGTGTGTTTCTTTCGCTAACGCGTCCATCATTTCGGGTACTATCACTTTCGTGGAAGCATCGCTGGTGTCAAGAGTTTTGGGCCTCGATCATGGCCAGCGGCGGATTGGCGTCGCGGTTTCCGATGAACTGGGCCTGACAGCGCAGCCATTGCTGACCATTCTGCATACCAACCACAGCAACGACCTGCGCTCCATTGGACGTCTGCTGCGGCGCTACAATTGTGGGGAAATTGTGATTGGCTGGCCGATCCATCTCTCCGGCGATCGCAGTCCGCGCGCCGTGGCCGCGGAAAAATTTGCCGACAATCTGCGCGCGGAATTCCAACTACCGGTGCATCTGTGGGACGAGCGGATGAGCACAGCGGAGGCGCATCGGCATCTGGATGCGGTGGGGCGAGGGGCGCGCGACCGCAAGGATGTAATCGACCAGATCGCAGCCACGCTGATTTTACAAAGTTGGCTGGATGCCCGGCGGCATCGCGCTGAACATAGTTCTTAGCCAGAGAGCAAACGCCTCCGCAAGGTCAGCCGCAAAGGTCATAAGTATAATAAGCTGATCGAAGCAGCAGCAGGCACGTCGGTTGCTGGTCCCAGGGGTTCCGCGCAGGTATGCGGCCCCGGATGGTCCCTAATAATGACAGAGCACATTAAAAAGAAACTTGAAGAAGAGATTCGCCAGCTTGAGCATGAGTTGACGCATGATCTTCCAATTGAAATCAGAAAGGCCGCGTCCCTGGGGGACTTGAGCGAGAACGCCGAATATCACATGGCCAAGCAGCGCCAGGTATTCGTCAACGCGCGGCTGGGTCAACTGAAACATCGCATGTCGGAATTGGCGCTGGTGAACCTTTCGAACATTCCGCGCGACCGCGCCGCCTTTGGCTCGAAGGTGCTGGTTTACGATCAGTCCAAGGAAGAAAAGATCCAGTACACGCTGGTGACCAGTGAAGAGTCCGACGTGAATCTTGGCCTGATTTCCACCACTTCGCCGATTGGCCGTAGCCTGGTTGGCAAGCAGGTGGGCGACACTGCGGTGGTGGTAACTCCCAACGGAAAACGCGAACTGGAAATCCTCGAACTTATCACCATCTACGACGATATAGCGAAGTGACGGCGTAACGAACCATGACTGGTACTACCATGACCTGGACAAGCCAATGACCTGGACAAGCGCTTTCGGAAAAGGTTGTGGCGTCATCCTGCAGAAGATTGTGGATGGCCTTGCGCTCACGCGCATTTCTCCGAATGTGCTGACGTTCATGGGCCTGCTGATCAACACGGGCGCTGCGTTTTTATTCGGCTATGCCAACGCCCAGAACAATGTCCGCATGTTCGTATTTGCCGGATTGGTGATCATCGGCGCGGGCATTTTCGACATGGTGGATGGCCGCGTGGCGCGCCAGACCGACCAGGTGACGGTCTTCGGCGCATTTTTTGATTCCGTCATCGACCGCTATTCCGACGTGGCCCTGTTCTTCGGACTGCTGGTCTATTACGCGCGCGGTAATCGCTTTTTTTATGTAGTCCTGGTGGCCTTCGTGATGGTGACTTCTGTCATGGTCAGCTACACACGCGCCCGCGCGGAAGCGCTCATCGGGGCCTGCAAGGTGGGTTTTATGGAGCGGCCAGAGCGCGTGGTGCTGGTTCTAATCGGTGCACTGTTCAATCGCTGGGGAGCCATGGCGCCAGTGCTCTGGGTGCTGGCCGTGCTTTCTACCATCACAGTCATCCATCGTATCCGCTATACGTACGAGCAGACGCGGAAGCTTGCCCCGGCGCGTTGAATTTGCGCTTTACGGGCAACGGATCGGATTCCCTACCCTACCGCCCGAACCGGTTCCGCGTTGATCTGGCGCAGAGTCATTGCGTCGCGCACAATGCGCGGCACGCGGATATCGTCTTCCTGACCAAAATTTTGCGCTGCTGTCGCCACTTCCGCGGCGGTGATTGGTTTTTGCAGCAATTCGTGAATACGCTCGAAGCCGAAGAGCTTACCGTCCTCATCCTGCGCCTCGGCCACGCCGTCGGACATTAGCATGAGCCGGTCATTTTCGTTCAGCCGGAATTCCAGCAGAGAAAATTCTGCGTGCTCGATGATGCCCAGCGGCATTGCGCCTTCCATCGGCAACTCTTTTCCGTTGAGATAGGGCGGCAGATGTCCGGCGTTGGCCAGCGTGGCTGAGCCGTCGGCAGAGATGCGCAGCGCGAGACACGTTGCATGGGCGTGACCGCGCCCGCAAAGTCTCTCATTCAACATGACAAGCATCGCCATCGGATCGCTGGTGTGTTTGGCCTCAGTGCGGATCGCTCCGACAATCAGCGCCACGAGCATTCCTGCCTGGAGGCCTTTGCCGGTCACGTAGCCGGAGTATCCGACGGTAGGATCGAAACTGCCCGCCTTGGGCGTCAAATCCACCGTCTCCCACTGCGAGTCGTCGAAGCCGGGATTGGCCCATTGTGGGCCTTTCGATCCGGTCGCCTGCGGCGAGTCGCCGATGTGGAACTTCCATGGGCCGGTGAGCGGCACGATGGACTGGCCCAGCGTGATGTTCGTGACCGGCGCGGCAGAAGCAGGCGCGGGCGCGTTTTGTGCGGTGGCACTGAACGCAAGCAAAGGCAGCAGAAGGAGCGAGGATGCAATCCTTCTCCCACCCAAAGTCAAAAGAGAGAACAATATTC
>JAJYGR010000136.1 GCA_021790655.1 Acidobacteriota bacterium
AACAAACCCGCTATGCGGTCATGGCACCGCGACAACTCACGCTTCCAACCAGATAATCGCTTCTCCATCGCGCTTGCGGAGAACCCCCTACCAGAGCGCGTTCAGTTTACCATCTACAACTGTAGTACTAGCATGCCGGCGGAAAAGCCCGAAATCGGGAACCGGACGTGATCGCAAGGCAGGCGCACTTTCCCATCCCATGAACGAGGCATCCTGTTCGCGGGCGGACTGCCGCACTCTGCATCGAGAGGTAAACTGAATTCATGGGCATCACGCGGCAGCAGGCTCTCGACGCTTTTCAATCTGATGACCTGATCGGGCTCGGTATGGAAGCCAATGCGGTGCGCCGCAAGCTGCATCCCGAAGGTGTGGTCACCTACATTATTGATCGCAACATCAACTACACCAACTTCTGCACCGAGTATTGCAGCTTCTGCGCGTTCTATCGCCCGCTGAAGGGCAAGCTGGCCGCTGAGGGATACATCCTCGATTTCGAGACGATTTACGAAAAGATTCGCGAGACCCTGGAAATGGGTGGGACCGGCGTGTTGATGCAGGGCGGTCTGCATCCGGACTTGAAGATTGACTGGTTCGAACGGCTTCTGAAGGGGATCAAGCAGCGTTTTCCTTCCATCTGGCTGCACTGTTTTTCCGCATCGGAAATTTTGGCGATTGCCGAGTACAGCGAACTTTCTGTACATGATACGATTGCCCGCCTCAAGGATGCTGGACTGGATTCCATTCCAGGCGGCGGCGCGGAGATCCTCGACGATGAAGTCCGGCATCGCATTGCGCGGCTGAAATGCGGTACGGAAGAGTGGGTGCTGGTGCATCGCACCGCGCACCAGTTAGGTATGCGTACCACCGCGACGATGATGTTTGGTGTTGGCGAGACCTTTGAGCAGCGCGTAAATCACTTTGAGACGCTGCGCCAGCTTCAGGAAGAGACCGGCGGATTTACAGCGTTCATCCCGTGGAGCTTCCAGCCGCACAACACCGCGCTCGGCGGTCGCGGATGGGACGAGGCGACTTCTGTCGAATATCTAAAGGTGCTGGCGATTTCGCGGCTCTATTTAGACAACATCGAAAATGTGCAGTCAAGCTGGGTGACGCAGGGATTAAAAGTCTTACAAATGGGGTTGAGCTTTGGCGGGAATGATGTCGGTTCGGTGATGCTGGAAGAAAATGTCGTCAGGGCCGCTGGCACCGCAAATCACACCACCGAAGAAGAACTGCGTCGGGTGATCCGCGATGCAGGCTTCAAACCGGTGCAACGCGACACGCTGTATCGGACGATGTTCCTGAATTAGCGGTTGTAGCCTCACCCACCCACAATTCAAGCAGCCCGCATTCTTCCCCATGACCGCCTAAGCGCTTTCACAATCCATCCGATCATCAGCAACGTCAGCGCGATGGCAATCGTCGCGGCGGTCCACGGATGCTGCGTGACCAGCCAGGTCAGGCCGATGGCGACTGCATCCTCGCCTGTGCTCAGTGCGATATTCGACACTGGCTCTGGACTTGGCGTCACTACGGCCCGCACCGCAGTTTTCGAGCTATGCGCGACCATCGCGATGGCGGCGCCAGCGACGGTGGCCAGCAATTGCATCTCCTGAGACAGGTGGGCACTGGCTCGATAGGCTAGCAGCCCTGCTACCGGCACGCGAATGAAGGTATGCAGCGTGTTCCAGATCATGTCTAGGCCGGGAATTTTGTCGGCGACAAATTCCATGGCAAACAACGTGCCGCTGATCGCGATGACTCCCCAATCGCCAAGGACTTCGAGTCCCTGCGGAAGCACGACCCAATGTGCGTGCGCCAACAGTCCGAGCGTCAACACGGTGGCATAGACATTCAGTCCCGCAGCGAAACTGGCTGCGATGACCAGTGCTGCAATCGTGCTGGGTGTGAAGGTGGACACTTGCTGCGAATTCTACAGAACGCAGCTCGTATCGTCACCCATTCGTAAGTTAGACGCGCCAAATCCTGCGTAGAGGCAGTTCCATGCTCGCGTACAATTGGGCTGGTAGCACACTTCTGTGGAGGCCCGTTTGACGGCCATGCCGTTCACTTCCAACGCTCCTGTTTGGCATCATGGCTGGATGTCCGGTTCGGCGATTTTCAGTCGAGGAGATCTCGGCGCGGTGTATTTCGCGCCTCGTCATGGTCTGTTGCGTTATCTGCATCAACAGCAGGTTGCGAACCAGACGTTTGCCCATCTCTACAGTTGGAACTGGTTCGATGCATCGCTGCTGGCACCGTATTTTCTGCTGATGATCGTTCTGGCATTTTACGGCGTGCATCGCTACCAACTTGTGTGGCTCTACTATCGGCACAAAAAGAATGCAACACATGGCCCGAAGTACCAGTTTGCCGAACTGCCATTCATCACGATTCAGTTGCCGATTTTTAACGAGCAGTTTGTCATTGATCGGCTCATTGAGGCATGCTGCAATCTGGATTATCCACGCGACAGGCTGGAAATTCAGGTGCTCGACGACTCGACGGATGAGACCAGTCAGGTGGCGGAGGCCATTGTCGAGCGGTATCGCGCCGGCTGCAATGGCGCGCCGCAGCCAATCTTTTACATTCATCGCGCGAACCGCTATGGCTACAAGGCGGGCGCGCTTGACCATGGTCTGAAGACCGCGAAGGGCGAGTTGATTGCCATCTTCGACGCCGACTTTGTCCCGCCGCGTGAATGGCTGATGCAGGTGGTGCATCACCTGGCCGAACCCGGCATTGGCATGGTGCAGACGCGCTGGACGCACATGAATCGCGACTATAGCTTTCTGACGCAGGTGGAAGCGATTCTTTTGGATGGACATTTTGTGCTGGAGCACGGCGGACGTTCCCGCGCCAATGTGTTCTTCAACTTCAATGGCACGGCTGGCATGTGGCGGCGCGCCGCCATCGACCAGGCGGGCGGCTGGCAACACGATACGCTGACGGAAGATACCGACCTCAGCTACCGTGCGCAGTTGAAAGGCTGGCGCTTCAAGTATCTTCAGGACGTGGAATGTCCGGCGGAATTGCCGATCGAAATGACCGCCTTCAAAACCCAGCAGGCCCGCTGGGCCAAGGGACTGATCCAGACCTCGAAGAAGATTCTGCCGCGCGTCCTGCGTTCCGATTTACCATTCCACACCAAGTTGGAGGCCTTCTATCATCTGACGGCGAACATCAGTTATCCGCTGATGATCGTCCTTTCTATCCTGTTAATGCCGGCGATGATTATCCGTTTTTATCAGGGATGGTTTCAGATGCTTCTGATCGATATGCCCCTGTTTATGGCGTCGACGTTTTCCATTTCCTCGTTCTATCTGGTTTCACAGAAGGAGTTGTTTCCCCGTACCTGGTACAAAACATTTATATATCTGCCATTTTTGATGGCGCTTGGCATTGGGCTCACGCTGACGAACTCGCGCGCGGTGCTGGAAGCGCTGTTTGGCATCAAGAGCAGCTTTAAGCGCACACCCAAATACCGCGTGGCAAAGAAGGGCGAGAGATCGCAGGCCGCGAAGTATCGCAAGCGGCTTGGCATTGTGCCGTGGATTGAATTGCTGATTGGCAGCTATTTTGCCCTGACCATCTGGTATGCCATCGATACGGAAAACTATTTCACTGTACCGTTTCTGTTTCTATTTTTTATGGGCTATTGGTACACCGGTCTGCTCAGCCTGTTCCAGGGCAGCTTTGAGCGTTTCCGCATGGGCGCAAATCAGGATGAGTCTTCGCCGAAGCCTTTTCCGGTGGGCGTGTGATGCTGGCGAGATCACCAAAGGGCGTTCCAATATTTTTCTGGTTCTTTCCGATTTACTTTATAGGGTTGTGGATCGCAGTTTCCTATGTTGTCGGAGTGTGGAGCGGATGGCGCCTGCTCGCACAACGCTTTCGCGCAAGCGCAGAGTTTACAGGAAATATTTATCGTTGGCTCTAGGTAACGATGCGATGGGGCGCTCACTATGGCAATGCCTTAAATGCCGGGGCAAACTCCGTGGGACTATATATTGCACCAGTATTTTTGTTCCGCCCGGCCCATCCACCGCTTTTCATTCCATGGTCTGAAATCAAAGTCGGGCCGTCGCGATGGGTTGACTTCTATCTGAGTATTACGTTGACACTTGGAAGGGAAGAGCAAATACCGTTTCGTGTTAGTCGGCGTCTTGCAAGGAAGCTTCGAAACGACGCTGGGGAAAGCTGGCCCGATCCGAAAAACGATGTCCAGCTTCGATCCTCTAGGAATAAGCTGGACATCGTCTTTGTTCCCGTTCATAGCCCCAGACCAAAAAGTAAAGAGCGCGCTCACTGAGGAGTGCGCTCTTTACTTTTGCTTTGCTACGGACGAAACTTACCAGCGAATGCCGATCATGACCGGAACAAGTGTTGCATCGTATCCCGGGGGCAGGTTGCGTTTGGGGGTGTAGAACTTCTCATATCGGGCTTCCAGAAAGAGCTTAAAGCGGCTATAGGGCGAGAATCGGAACTCCGCTCCTGTTCCGACATCGAACATTCCCTGGTTGCTGGACTCCTGGGCTACATTGACAGTCCCGCTACATGCTCCGCCGTAGCCGTATCCATACCCGTACCCGTAGCCATAACCGCCGCACGGAACGAGAACAGGCGCTGTGAAGGAAGTGAGTTGGCGTGAAAATCCGCCGCCACCGATGACATATCCATCGAATCTGCCACTGCGAGCATAGTCGAATTTAGGGTTAAGCATTGCTGTCCAGATATGTTCATTTCCGCCGGGCACCTGTGCCTGTGCCTGGGCCAGGGAGTGTGGTACGCCCATGCGGTTGAAATTCCATTCGGCAAGCAGGCTTAAGCGGTCGTTGAACCTTAAGCCACCGCCGAGCAGAACATTGAATCCCGTGTTTGCATATTTCTGCGTGCCAGCAGCAGGAGCTGTGACGCCGCCGCCGCCTTCGAGAACCACATGGTCGGTCCAGCTTGTACCTTTATAGCGGGGGGCTTTCTGGTTGTAATTGTAGGTATTGGAGTTCTGGTCGTTGTTGGCGTTCTGTGCCTGGGTTGCAATTGTCAAGGGCAGTCCACAGGCCAGCACCAGAAAACCAGCATTTCTTAAGGCTGCTCGAAGAGTTGTGTGAAAAGTGTTCATGGCGTACCGTTTCCTCTCATAATCAATCTACGCTCCAGACCAGCCTTACAGTCGTTCGGTCTGTTAACTAACTCGTAGCTCAAATCGGATGCTTGTTCAGGATAGCAAGATGCTCGTTCCTTAGACTACTCATCTCTGGGCCAACCACTCCCTTGTATTCGTAGTCGTATCGTTAGACGAACGTTTATACGGATTGTTTCGGATTTTTTTGAAATCATCACCCAAAAAATTCGTGTCATGAAACAGGCAGGAAATTTCCATTTGTGGCCCTGAAACTTTCCTGGATCTGGATCAATAACAGAGGGTGGAATTTCTGAAGGCAAATTGAGGTGTGTTCCAGTGGAGCTGGCTTCGCAGCCCGTGCTCCACTGGGATTGGATCAGAAAGCAGTTTAGTGAATGTCGAACTGCTCCGGATGCAACGTCGCATCGCTCTTTACGATGATCGTCTTGCCTGACATTTCTTCCATTTCTGTCAGCCAACGGCCGTTGCTGGCCTTCAGTTGCTTGACCACTTCCGGATGGACGCGAAGCATGACATCGGCGCGGTCGAACTGGCGGTGCATCTTGCGCAACTCGATATAAATCTCATTGCATACTGTTAGCGGCCCCTTCACCATGCCAGTCCCAGTGCAGATGGAGCAGGGAACTGACAGGGTGCGTTCGAGCGACTGCTTGACGCGCTTGCGGGTAATCGCAACCAGGCCGAAGTCGTTGAATTGGAGCACTTTGGATGGAGCGCGGTCGGACTTCAGTGCCTCTTCCAGCGCCTGCATGACTTTATTGCGGTTTTTGCGCTCGTCCATGTCGATGAAGTCGATGACGATGATACCGCCCAGGTCGCGCAGCCGTATTTGACGCACAATCTCTGGGATGGCGTCGAGGTTCGTCTTGAGGATGGTGTCTTCCAGACGCGCAGTTTTGCCCACGTATTTTCCGGTGTTGATGTCGATGGCCACCAGGGCTTCCGTCTGGTTGATGACAATGGAACCACCGGATTTGAGCCACACCTTCGAGCGCAGGGCCTTGTTGATTTCTTCCTGAATCCCAAACTGCTCGAACAGCGGGGTTTCCTTGGTGTATAGCTTGACGCGGCGGACAAGCGAAGGCTCGAAGCGATTCAGAAAGCGCAACACGCGCTCATAGTCCGCTTCGCTATCGACCCAGATGGCGGAAAAATTGTCCGTCACCTGATCGCGCAGCACGCGCTCGACCAGGCTGAGATCGTGATAGATAAGCGCCGGGGGCTTGGAGCTTTCCGCTCGCTGGCGCATCTCCGCCCACAGCGTCAACAGAAAGCGAATGTCGGCGCGCAGGTCTTCCTCGCTGGCATCGGTAGCAGCGGTTCGAACAATGAAGCCGCCACCTGCAGCTCCTTTCTCGCTCAAAAGAATCCGCTTCAGACGCTGACGTTCTTCGTCGGAAGAAATTTTGCGTGAGACGCCCACATGGTTGACTGTCGGCATGAAGACCAGGAAGCGTCCAGGCAGCGCGATGTGGCTGGTGATGCGCGCGCCTTTGCGGGCGATCGGTTCTTTTGCAATTTGAACGAGAATTTCCTGATTAGGTTTGAGCAGCTCTGTAATCGCAGGCAGGTTCGAGGTCTGCGCAGTGGCGCGACGCATCCGGCGACGGTCGCCCCCCTGACGTTGTTGCCCGCGGCCACCCTGCCGTTGATTGCGGTGCGTATGCGGACGTGTCTTCGCCGTGTCCGCGCCGGTGTTTTCGGAGTCTTCTGAGGTACCCTCATCGGAACCATTTTCCAGCTCAATTCCAATGGACTCGTCTCCGAAGTTCTCCTCTTCTTCGTCGAACGATTCGTCTTCTGCAAGTGTCTCTTCGCCCGGTTCCTCCACGAAGCGTGTACGCTGCTCAATATGTTGATCGCGGACCAGTTCGCTCAACAGGCCACTGTCCATCTGGAGATCGAGCGTTTCTTCTACAAGATCGTCATACTCTGCATCTTCGAGTAGAGTCTGTCCGGTATACGCTTCCGACTCGTCTTCGTCGATCATTTCTTCTTCCAGGTTCCCGTAGCCAGGATTGAAGGCGTGCAAATCCTGTCCTGTGGGATCCCCATCTTCCGTAGTATCCGATTCGCCAGTATGTTCCTCAATTTCCGGCCATGCCTTGGTTTCGGCCTCTGCGACGACCAAAGTGGGCTCCGGGTCCTCTGGCGCTGGATGCGTATGAGGGGTTGGCGCAATGGAGACAGACTCCCCCAAAAATGGCTCTGCGGCCAAATCCGGCTCAGAAGGCCGATTTGTTTCCAGCGTTTGTTTCGGCTCCGTCGAGTCGGACGGTGCTTCTTCACTCAATATTTCCGGCTCGGGTGCAGTTTGATGAAGGACTTCGTGGGTGGCGCTACCGCCGGATTGCGTTGCCGTGACTGGATAGCTTTCTTCGAGCGAACTGGTCGCAGCATGTGTGTCTTCCGACGCAGGCTCGGCAAGACCGCTTTGCCGATATGCGCTGGGAGTAGAAGGATCGAATCGGTAAGAAGCAGAACCCTCCTCCGGTTCAAACTCCGTGGCCTCAATCGAGGAGCTTTGAGTTGCCGCCGGGTTTTCCTCTGCCGGATTTGCCTGTGTGGGAATAGCGGTGTGTCGTGTTGCCGCTTCGTCGACGGCATGCGAAGAGGAGGGTACTTCGGCGATTTCGCTGACCTCTGCTGCAAGGGAGGAAGAAGTGTGTGTTGCGCGAGGAACTTCTACCGACTCCGACGGTGGTGTGACCCTGGGAGACTCAGTCGGCTTGTTCTTATAGCGGGAGATAGATTCGCCCGGTAGAAGTCCACTGCCGTCCCAGGCCAGCGGGGCAACAACCATGGTCGAGGGCTGGAACGAGGGTGCTGCTGGCGTCGGCGTGTTGGCCGCATGTGCTGGAGCCGATTGCGCGGCTTCTGACGGCACAGCTCCTCCGCGACGATACTTCGACAGGGATTCTCCGGGAAGGACCACCGGTAGGTCCTTCAACATATTTTGAGGCTGGCTGTGCGTAAAAGTATCTGCCGAACGAGCCGTCCGTGTCGGTGGGGTTGCTGCCTGTTCGTATTTCTGGGGTGCTTCCTGCTCAAAGTCTGGCTCAAACGCAACTGCTTCGGTCTCGAATCCTAAAGCTTCGTTTGGCGCATGGCTCAGTACATCGTTGTGCTCTTCGGGAGACTCCGTAGCCCCTGAGCGAGCTAATGCCTGCGAACTGGAATTGCCACGGCCACGTCTGCGACCGCGGCGACCGCGCCAGCGCCTTGCGCCTGGGCCAGAGTCTTCGCCGCCTTCGTTGGTGCTTGTTGCACTGGAAGACTCGTGTGGCGCGCCTGCGCTGGAACCAGAAGCTTCGCGACGAGACTGGCTGCCTGATTGCGGCTTCTTCGCAGCATTGGATTCTGTTGTGCCATGGCCGTTCGCCGCAGGAGACGCGTTTCGATACCCATCGCCGTGAGACTGGCCAGGGGACAAGGCAACGTACTCTTCACCGTCTTCCTGTTCTTCTGCAAAGTCTGTGACGTAGAGGAACGCATCGCGTTCCAGGCCTATGTCGACAAAGGCCGACTGCATGCCGGGAAGGACACGGGTAACTTTGCCTTTGTAAACCGAGCCGGCAAGGGTGTATTCGTTCTCGCGCTCGTAGTAGATTTCCGCAAGTTGGTCATCTTCGACGACTGCCAGCCGCGTTTCATGCGGGGTGCTGGAAATATAAATTTCTTTTGTCATACTGCCTCATTCCGGCCCGCAGCCATTCAGTCCGCGGGGCAAAGGGTGAGACAGGCTCCTGCGCGCTATCCTGTAGCGTTTGCGACAAAGGCGAGTGGATCGAGTGACTGTTCTGGAGACGCTGCGAACTTGAAACTTGCTTTAAGCCAGAGGGATGCAAACCTCCCGCAGGCGCGGGATGGCAATGGAAGCGAAGAATCTTGGCTGCGACGTGGGAGAACGGTACGCAAGGACTTTGTGGCCACTGCTTCCCCAGTTTGGGGTGGGGCCGTTTCCAGTCCAAATGCGTTTCTTAAAGCGTTCATTCGATCAAACCCTGCCTGGCCACAGTTGGAAACCTGTCAGACCAAGGGAAACTAAAAACAACTAGGGAAAACTTATGTTCGCATCCGCCGCACGCTGTTTCCGATGCGTTGGGCCGATGCGTAAATCGCTAGCAGGCACAAAGTTCTGCCAAGTCAGCGGTAGAGCTAATTCACGAAGCGACTCATACGGATATTCATTACGATGCCTAGCGCAAGAAACGTAAACAACACCGATGAACCGCCATAACTCATTAAGGGCAAAGGAATACCGGTGACCGGCATAAAGCCGATGACCATGCCCACATTGACCGCGATCTGGAAAATCAGGACGGCCACGACCCCCATGATGATAAATGTGCCGGGGAGGTCAGCGGCAGTTTGCGCGTTTTGTACCAAACGCATCAACAACAAAAAGTATAACAGCAGTACGAAGATCGCTCCTACCAGTCCATGCTCTTCACAAAATGCGGCAAAGATAAAATCGGTATAAGGGATGGGAAGAAAGTCCCCTTGCGTTTGCGTGCCGCGCGTCGCGCCCTGCCCCCAGATGCCACCCGAACCGACAGCAATCAGAGACTGGCGAATCTGATATCCGCTGCCTCGCGGATCGGCATCCGGCTGCATGAAACTGGTGAGGCGTTGTTTCTGATAGGGCTTCAACACCTTGTACCAAGCGGGAACGATGGCCAGCGCGGCGGCCAGAAACAGAATCGCAGCCTGGCGAAAACGGATACCGCCGAGAAACAGTCCGCAGAGCAAGACTGGGGCGTAAGTCAGCGCAGTTCCCAAATCAGGCTGTTTCAGCACCAGCAGCATGGGTATGCCGATGATGGCCATGGCCTTGAAAATATCTTTCCAGGTCAGATCTCTGCCGCTTAGGTTGGTAAAGAAACGGGCCAGCACGACGATCAGGACCAATTTGACCCATTCAGAAGGTTGAAAATGAATGCCACCGGGGATGCGAATCCAGCGCCGTCCGCCCAACACCTTGGTTCCCACGACCAATACCGCCGCCAGCGATACCAGACAGATGCCATACGCCCACACGGCGATGTCGAGCAGGATGTGGTAATCGATGAGCGAGAGCACAAACATGCTGACGAAACCGCCAGCCAGCCAGAGCAGTTGCTTTTCGTCAAAATTGACAAACTTAGTGTGCATGGTTGCGCTGTAAATTTCCAGCACGCTGATGACAGACAGGGCCAGCACAAAGGCAAGCAGGGTCCAGTCAAAGTCGCGAAATGAAAGAAAGCGGCGCATGGTTTAGCTTCTCTGCCCTCTATCGTATTCCGTCGCCATGCATGAGAGTTTGTAGCTGCGCAGCCTGCTCTGGAAGTCGAAAACTTCCGGCCCGCAGTGTGGTTCCATGCGGCAGGGGAAACTTCGCGGCAAGGCTTGCGGGAACTTGCTGAGCTAATGGATATGCTGGAAGCTGATCAACAGGTGCTGTCCACAGCGCCGCCATTTCTATATGCGGCAGAGATGGCAGGTTCGCTGGATGCAACTGACCAATGGTCGTTAACTTCGTTGCAGGTTTCGGCGTGTCTGGCACAGCTTTGTTCGTTGGGCTTGAAACGTTAGTTGGACTGCCGGCGGCCGCTGGCTTGTTCTGGATGGCTACCTGAGGAAGGTTATTTTCCTTACGCCGCTGCTTATTTACATAGGCCTCAATCACCTGGGCTGCAAGACGAGCGCTGAAATAGCCCTCTCCACCGTTTTGCCACAGCACCACCACGGCGATTTCCGGGTTGCGACGCGGAGAGACGCCGACAAA
>JAJYGR010000248.1 GCA_021790655.1 Acidobacteriota bacterium
TCATCTGGGAGCCTCTGAAAAAAGGGGTATAGTCAGGGAGAAGCCGCTATTTCATGGAACCAATTTCCCCAAAAAACACAGCGAATTCCGCAGCGACGGAAGCCTCCCTTTCGTTGACGACCGTTTGCCATTGCCCAACGTTGAATGAAGCGCAAATGCTGGTCAGCCTGCTCGGTTCTTTTGGCATCACTGCCATCATCGACTCGGAGAATTACTTTCGCATGCTGGGCAGCATGATGCCCGGCGTGGGTGGTATTCGCGTTCAGGTGCGGCAACTGGATGCCGAAGCGGCGCTGGAAATTTTGAACGAAAGTCCTATTTCGCAGACGACAGAAGATGCGGAATAAGATTGAACAGTGATGTCCGCTATAGTTTTTGTGATCACCTGGCATCCTTGTAGAAAAAATATTTCTAGCTAACGTAAGCAGTCCAAACGCAATGGACAATAACCGAATGACTCATCATAAAATTTCGCCAACCCGTCCCCGGGCTGTAGTTTCGCTTTCTGGCGGAATGGATTCTTCCGTTTGCCTGGCGCTTGCCGCACGAGAGTACGATGCCTACGCGCTGCACTTCAGCTACGGACAGCGCACCGAACATCGTGAGCTGGCCAGCGCGCGTGCCGTCGCAGAAGTTATTGGGGTGCGACAATTTCTGCCGCTGCGCTTGGACCTGTTCCGGCAGATTGGTGGCTCCGCCCTCACGGACCCGAACATCCCTGTACCAAATGCCCCCGCTGTCGAACAAATTGGAGCTGAAATTCCAGTTACCTACGTACCTTTTCGCAATGCGCATTTCTTGTCTGCCGCGGTCAGTTGGGCAGAGGTGTTGGGCGCTAAAAAGGTCTTTATCGGCGCTGTCGAGCAGGACAGTTCCGGCTATCCGGACTGTAGACCGGCCTACTATGCCGCATTCAATCATTTGATCCAGACGGGGACGCGGGAAGGGGACATTGAAATACTGACGCCGCTGATTCATCGAAAAAAAAGCGAGATTGTTCAACTCGGCCTTGAACTCAATGCACCATTCCATGTAACGTGGTCATGCTATTCAGGTGAAGACCTCGCCTGCGGCGTATGCGAAAGCTGCGCCCTCCGTTTGCGTGCTTTCGCGCAGGCCCATGCGAAGGATCCAATCCCCTATCGGCGGAAAGCAGCCAACGAAACGTAATTTGAAGGCATTCGAATCGGCGGGAGCAGCAGCAAAGAAGATGTCTCGGCTGTGTCCGTCATAACGCGGCTTAAAATAGACTTAAAGATTTGGCGGTGCTGCCCGGTGACATTGCAACAGCGGGTCAAGACACTTCCAAAGGGGGAGCAGGAAAATGAAGAAAGTTCGCTTCGCGGAATTCTTAGCAGCCGCAGCCATATTCGTATCGTTCGGCGCAACCGGGCTCTGGGCACAGGCAACACCCACCGCCACTACTTCCAAGATCCATGGTCACGTACAGGACCCGCTGGGCATACCCATTGCCAATGACAAGGTGGAAATCACCACAGACGGTAAAACCGCGCTATACACTTTTACCGCCGACGCCGACGGCAATTACAAGGGAGATGGCATCAAGCCGGGAACTTTCGTTGTAATGCTGGTCGGAAAGGTGAAGGACAAGGCCGGCAAGCTAACCGAAGGGACGGTCGATTTTCAGCGAGATGTTAAGTTCACCGCAGGCGGCGACACCCAGGTAGACTTCGATCTTTCCCGCGCGGACTATATTTCCAAGCTGCCCCCAGACGTACAAAAGCAGATCGCTGCGACGAAGAAGGCAAACGCGGCAGCTCAGGCCGAGAATGGAAAGATCAAGAACGTCAACAAGCTCATC
Source organism: Acidobacteriota bacterium (assembly GCA_021790655.1). GTDB lineage: Bacteria > Acidobacteriota > Terriglobia > Terriglobales > Acidobacteriaceae > JAKAAZ01. The sequence continues at coordinate 1,823 of JAJYGR010000248.1, forward strand.
TTGCAGGCCCGCGATGCCCGCAAAGCTGGCAACTTCGATCAGGCCATTGCTTTGGACCAACAAGCGGCGGTGGCCAAGCCCGACGCCGGGTTGATCTGGTATGAACTGGGAGATAGCTATCTGGCCGCCAAGAAATATGATGACGCCGCCACAAACTACAACAAGGCCCTGGCGTTGCTGACTGCCGAGAAAACTCCCAAACCGGACGTGATCGCCGCTGCGCAAAACAACCTGGGCGAGGCGTTCGCAAAAGGCGGGAAAGTATCCGATGCTGTGGCCGCTTACGAGGCAGCCGCGAAGACGCTCCCGGCCCAGGCAGGGATGTACTACACCAATGAAGCCGTAGTGCTCTTCAAGACCGGCCAGGGCGACCCGGCAGCGGCGGCGGCGGATAAGGCCATAGCAGCGGACCCGACGAAGCCAATTCCCTACTACATCAAGGGCTGGGCACTGGTACAGCATGCGACCGTAGACCCTAAGACAAACAAGATCCAATTGCCCCCGGGTTGTGCCGATGCTTACCGCAAATTCCTGAGCATGGCGCCGAACGGGCCTCTTGCGGATGATGCGCGCAACATCCTGACGCAAGCCGGCGAAACTATCCATTCCTCGTATAAGAAGCACTAAACGCGGATTGAGATTTTGTGGAATTTGGATATAAAAAGGGGAGTCATTCTGAACGAAGGTCGTTCGCCGTGGCGAAGCGACCGAAGTGAAGAATCCAGAGAATTCAAGCCTCGTAGGCACCGCAATAACCCTCTGGATTCTTCGCTGCGCTCAGAATGACGAACGCTTTTTTCAACCAACAGTATCGATGAATCCGCGCTGAACACTGCCGTACCAAACATGCAGACGGCAAAAGCGGCCCTGATCGACGGTTGCGGCCGCTTTCGGTTGCAGATCGGGTCCATCCATGATGCAAAAGAATCCACCCTTCCATTCCGCTCCTTCCACCTCAACGACGTACATTTCGTTTACTACCGCATGTTCGCTGGTGGCCGCGCAATCTGCCGCGGTCCATTCCCAACAAGTGCTTCCAATACAGCAGTGCTCGCTTACCGATGCGCTGGGCTGCGTTCTCGCCTCACCCATCGCGGCAGACCGCGATCAGCCGCCCTTTGCTCGTGTCACCCGAGATGGCTTTGCTGTGCGAGCGCAGGACCTGCCAAACGGGACGCCTCTACGAGTCATAGGCCAGCTACGCGCCGGGGAATCCTGGCCTTTGGGACATCAACCTATCCAGCCAGGGGAAGCCGTTGAGATTATGACCGGCGCGCCTCTCCCTCCGGGCGCCGATGCGGTCCTGATGGTGGAGCATGTTCGGGACATTGCAGACGAATTGGAGACAACCGGCGCAGTCCTCCGAATTCTTGCTCAGGTGGGCCGCACTCTGGTTCCTGGCGAGAATGTGGTTCCTTGTGGCAGCGAAGCTCGCCAGGGGCAGATTCTGGCCGATTCCGGTTCGCGCCTTGGGCCGGAGCAGATTGCGCTGGCGTCCTCCTGTGGCCTGCGCACCCTGCCGGTATACACGCCGCCACAAGTGGCCATCCTGGCAACGGGAGACGAATTGGTCGAGCAGTCCGATAGCGCGCTGTCCATCCTGCCGCATCAGATTTATGACTCCAACAGCCACTCGCTCGCCGCACTTGTCCAGCAGTGTCATGCCATTCCTCTGCGGCAACGGGCCGCGCGCGACGAACGCGGAGACCTGGCGGCCTGCATCCAGCAGGGATTTGCGGCTGCGCCATTGCTGCTCCTGACCGGCGGAGTTTCCATGGGGAAATACGACCTGGTGGAAGAGGTCCTCGCCGCCATGGGCGCGGAATTTTTCTTCACTGGCGTCAAAATGCAGCCGGGCAAGCCCGTAGTTTTCGGTCGGCTTCCAGCCATCGGTGTACAGCCGCAGCGCTACTTCTTCGGGCTGCCGGGCAATCCCGTTTCCACCATGGTCACTTTTCGCGTCTTTGTCGAGCCGTTACTGGCAGCCATGTCGGGCGAGCGCAATTGGCAGCCTAGCATTGCCCTGGCGCAGCTTGCGACCAGCATGCATGGCAAGCCCGGACTGACACGCTTTCTCCCCGCTCGACTCGATACCACCGGCGGCTCGCCGATCGTCACTCCAATAAAGACGCAAGGCTCTGGCGACCTGGCTGCAAATGCGCGCGCCAACTGTTACCTCATCGTGCCGGAAGACTGCGAAACTCTAGTTGAGCAGCAAACAGTTCGCGTGCTGTTGCGCTAAGCGGCAGTACTTGCAACTACTGATGCGGCCTTTAAGCATTGCATTTGGCCGCACTGTTGCGGCTAGTGTGGCAGAAAATTGGTTCATTCCAATAGTGCCGAATCAATAATCAGAAAGGACCAGTAGTGTCCCAACGTTTATTCAAATAAACACAGTTGATTGCGCGATCCGATGAAAGACGACTCTTCGACCGAGCGGTTAAGTAGTTGGTCCAATGGGGTTTTCTCAAACATGGTGAGGCTCAATATCTGTAAAATTTCGTGGAGGCTGGCGGATAGGCGCAACCGTTTTTTGATGATGGCGACCAGCACATAAACCGAGACCGCGATCCATATCTGTGACTTGACCGCGTTCTCCGAATTGCCAAAGTAGGCCTTGATACGAAGATGTTGCTTGATCCATTTGAAGAACACGCCGATTCGCCAGCGGCAGCGATAGAGTTTGGTGATGGTGAGCGCCGGAAGGATGAAGTTGTTGGTCAGAAAGACCAGCGTCTTGCCACTCTCCGGGTCCTTGAAGCGAATGCGGCGAAGATCGTCCGGATAATACTCTGCCGAGTAAAGGCCGTTGAGCACAACCGTCTGATCGCAGATCACCCCAGTCGAGCGATCAACCGCGCGCGAGTAGCGTCGGCGCACCTTGAGGTTGGACTTGCCCCGGGTCACGAAGTAGCTGCCAGCCCGATGCAGCCGGTGCAATCTCTCGAAATCCAGATAGCCCCGGTCCATGATATAGAACGCGCCCGCTTCGGGCAGCAGTTGATCGAGGACATTGACTTCGTGCATCTTGCCGTCGTCGATATGAATGAAAGACGGGATATTGCCGCGCAGATCGAGCAGTGTGTGCAGCTTGACCGCGCTTTTGGCCGAACGGAAGGGTGCCCAGGGAAACACCGACAAACACAGGTCGATGGTAGTTGCGTCCAGCACATAAACCGAATTTTTTCAGAGCAACGCCGAAGGTTTCGTTGGCGTAAAGCGTCCGAGCAATCGCAATCAGGCGCTGCGCATAATCGGCATAGATGCGCCAGTCGCGCACCGCATTGACGTTGGCCAGAGTGTTGCGCGCGCAGACAGGCCTCCAGATCGCGCAGGCCATGCAAAGAAACTGGTCCAGACAAGAGAACGTTTTGACCTTGCGATCGCCCCGATACCGCGCCACGCAACGGCGAAAGGTCGTCGCGGCAGATGCTCCATCACTTGCGCAAACACCAGCTTGCCTTGATTCATTGCTTCTCCCCGCGAAGTTGTTCTTCGCAGGGTCGCAGGAATGGTTGCGGCAGTTCAAATCGAGACCAAGAAAAATCGCCATCGGTTTATTTATCATCAACGACTTACACCACCCTACAACGCAAACGTTGGGACACTACTGAGAAGAACTCTGTTGTATTGCGCCTTTTGGAGAACCTCTAGTACACGTCGCCTTACCGCTTCGTTGTGCCTCGCGGATTCAACATCCAGTCCAGGGACTGCGCCGCTGCTCCCGGGATGTGGGTCCTCCGCGCAGCCTTTGGCAGGTTCGGCGGAAACAATGGATCGGTCGCAGCAATGGCGCTGACGTTGACATCGGGAATTTTTGTGGACAACGCCGCGTTCATTCGGTCGATGAAAATGTTGGCCAGCAGCGCATACCCGGTGTTGGTCGGATGCACGCCATCGAGCGAGAAAAATCCTCCCAGAAACGCGAAGCTGGGAGTGGCGCCGTCGATCGTTGGAGGGTTGTTTTGCAACTGCGTCAGCGCGGTGTTGATGTCCACCAGCGTGCCGCCCACGGCTGCTACCTGCGCGGCGATGACCGCATTGTATTGCTGGATGGTCTGCTGCACCGTGGCGATTTCCGCCGCGCTTAAGAATCCGCCGTCGCTCACCGGCCCGGCCTGTTTACCCGCCAGAATGGCCTGAATCTGCGCGATGCCATTCGGGTTCACCAGGTCTGTCGCCTGGATCCCCAGCGTGGCGCTGAGTTGCGCGACTGGAATTCCGCTGGATGCGGAAAATTCCGCCAGCACAATCGTCCCCGGTGTCAGATAGGGAATCAGGGTAATGTCCGGCACATTGCCGACAATCAGGCTCGCCTTGGTCTTGGTCTGGAGCGCCTGCATCAACTGCGTGTACTCTGTGGTGAACTGCGCAACAGGCGTCATGCTGGATGGCATCCCTGTTTTCGCTGCAATCAGAGCATCGTTCGATCCGATCCAGACGAACAGCGTGGTGGGACTTAAATGCTCCGCCCATCCGAGTTGCGTGTAGTCCTCGCCTTCCGCGAGGCCTGGGATTCCGAGGACAAGGTCCGTGATGATCTCCTCATTGGAAGTCGGGATCGCGCTCGGCTCCCTGTTGATAAGGTCCGTCAAAAAATGTCCGGGGACCGCCAGGTCGGTGGCCTGCACGGTTGGGTTATCGCGACCGGTCGTGACTCCAGACTCCTGCTGGATGACCGGCGGCGGCCCGATGCTGACCAGTTGCAGCACCGCTGGCGCGCCCGGTGGCGCAATCAGCGGCAATGCCAGTTGGAAGCCGGCCTGCTTGGCGATCAGATTGGCATAACCGTTGGGCTGCTCGGTATCCAGCAGCGATCCGTTTTGAAAACCGGCGGTCAGCGAGTCGCCGATGAAGACGGTTGTGGTGAAGTTCCCGGCATTGGACGATGGTGTTCCGGAGGCGGGGTTTTTTGAATTGAAGAGATTGCATCCAGTCCCAAGCAGCGACAGCGTGGTCGTGCAAAGCAACGCAATGGAGCGTAGCCATGCATTGCGCATCCGGGTAGCGCGAGAGATGGATATAGTGAACACGGGAAAGCCTCGACACTAGCGAATCTATACTTTTATGTTGGACGCATTCTGGGTCGATAATTGGCTGATCTCAATTTTGGCCCCACGAAAATAGATGTTTATTTCAGCCCGTTATTCTCAGCAAACGAGGAACAGAATGACACCCACCATTCATGCTGCCGTGATCGGATTCGGACCCGGAGGACGCGTCTTTCACGCGCCTTTTCTTCATGCAATCGAAGGGCTTGAACTGACTGCCATTCTTCAGCGGCATGGAGATGAGGCCACACAAGCGTATCCCGACACGCGTATCGTAAGGAGCCTGGAAGAGTTGCTGGCGCTGCCAAAGCTGGAACTGGTCGCCATCAGCACGCCGCCAACTACGCATTTTGAGTTGGCAAGAAAATGCCTCGAAGCGAACAAGCATGTCGTGATCGACAAGCCTTTCGTCGCCACCAGCGAGCAGGCCCGTGAGTTGATTGATCTGGCGCGCTCCAAAAAACTGGTGCTCTCGGCTTTTCAAAATCGGCGCTGGGACGGCGATTTTCTCACGCTCCAGAAATTGCTTGCGTCCGGCGAACTGGGCCGCTTGGTAAGCATGGAATCGCGCTTTGAGCGCTATCGTCCCGAACTGCGCGGAGACATCTGGAAAGAAAAGGATGAGCCAGGCAACGGACTGTTGCATGATATCGGCTCGCACCTTGTCGATCAGGCGCTGGTGTTGTTCGGTACGCCGTCAGCCGTGACGGCCGACGTCCGCTTCGATCGCGATGGGACCGCCGTCAGCGATGGCTTTGCCATTCTTCTACACTACCCGCGCCTTCGCGTGTACTTACACGCAACGCTGCTTGCTGCATCACCCGGACCACGTTACGTGCTCCACGGCACAAAAGGCTCGTACGTGAAATTCGGCCTCGATCCGCAGGAAGATGCGCTCAGAAGCGGCGCGACTTTGGGCGGCCCGCATTGGGGCGAGGAGCAGGAGTCCGCATGGGGCAAGCTGACCATCATGCAGAACGGCATCGTCACAGAAAAATCCGTGCCAACTTTACCTGGCGATTATCGCCCCTACTACGAAAATGTTCGCGACGCGATCTGGGGAAAAGCTGCGCTTGCCGTCCCCGCCGAACAGGGTTGGCGCATCATCCGCCTGCTGGAACTGGCGCTGGAGAGCAGCCAGCAGCAGCGGACGATCTCTTGTGAATCGCTGGATGCAGCACTCCGATGCAAGACAAGATAAAGTTTGTCATTCTTCTATGAAAGAAGGCGTGAAAGAAGGCGCATCCGTCCATAGAAGAATGACAACCTTGAATTTGTCGGCCAAACCAGAGACTTCTCAACCGTTGTTTTTCTTCATGTTCTGGATCGCGTCCAGCACTTCCGTGCTGTGATGGCTGGGGTCTACGCCAATCCACTCCTTTACGATCTTTCCCTGGGGATCGATCAGAAAGGTATTGCGCTTGGCAATCTTAAAGCCCATGTAATCTCCCAGCGAGCCATACTCTTTTACAACGTTCTTGCCTGTATCGGAGAGCAGCTTGAAGTGCAGGCCATCTTTTGTGCAGAATTTCTGATGACTTTCTACGGAATCGACGCTGACGCCGAGAACGACAGCATTTGCCGCTTCAAACTTGCCGATGTCGTGCTGAAAATTGCGCGCTTCGATGGTGCAGCCGCTGGTCATGTCCTTGGGATAGAAATACAGCACCACCCACTTGCCGTGGTACTGGTGCAGGCTGATGTTCTTGCCTTCCTGCGAAGGCAGGGTGAATCCCGGAGCGGTCTGCCCCACTTGAGGGACAGGGTCGGACGCTGCGAACACACGCACTCCCATGAAAATTACGGCTGCCGCCAAGATAAGGCCAACAGTGATACGTGTCAGGTTCATAGGTTAAGAATCTCCGGCCTCGATTATACCCAGCCGTCCGTCATATTTGCTGCAAATTCGTCGAGCGAAAGGCGCTTCCATTATTTTGGATTTGATGTCACTGAATCGGCACGAATCGCAATTCCAGCATGGTCCGCAGCCGCGATGACTGCTGCAAGATCGAAGATGAGCGTTCGGCCAGACTCCACGGCCAGGCAGGTAGCGCCAGCCTGCTGCATGGCGGTAATCGTGCCTATACCGATGACCGGCACATCAAAGCGCATGTCCTGTTTGGGCTTGGCCACCTTGACCACAGTCAAGGAACGCTCCAGAGTAGCACCCTCACCTTCATCGTCGAACGCGCGCAGGATGGCCCCGGCGCGCAGGACCGTTGCATCTGTGCCCTCCATCGCTTCGACTGCGACGCAGGCCTGCGACGCAATCACCACCGTCTGACCAATGTCATACGCTGCCAGCGCGTGCGCAACACTGCGGCCATATTCGATGTCTCGCAGCTCGCGTTCGTTGGGAACGCGCTTGGTCGGCACGCCGGGCCGCGCCAGCAGTGGCCCTAAAAATGTCGTGGAGGAGATCAGCTCGATTCCTTCGTCGTGCAGCACCTTTGCGACCGCGCCCAGCAGTCCATCGGTATTGCGCGTGCCGAGTGAAAGCAACAATTTTGCCAGCCGCCAGTCCGGTCGAATGCTGGAAAAAATCTGTTTATGCTTGACCTGTCCGGCCATCACAGCCTGGGTGACGCCCTCGCGCTGGAATGTTTCAATCAAACGCGACAGCTCGCCGAGCGAGAGCCAATGCACGCGCACTCCGGGGTCTTGTTCTGCACGAGTGTCCATTTCCGGCTCCGTCTCTTCCCTGATCGCCGCAACGATCACTTCCGTGCCGTGCGCGCGTGCCGCATCCAGCAATAGAAACGGAAATCTTCCATTGCCCGCGATCAGGCCCAGTTTCCCCGGGCGGACTGGCTCTGCTTCGGGCTGTGAATTTGTCGGCATCTGGGCTGCTTACTTGATGAAGCCGCGCGTCGAGCTTTCAATAAATGCGATCAGGTATTGGACCTCTTCACTGTGCGATTTTTCTGCTTTCAGTTTCTCCAGCGCCTGCGCGGTGTTCAACTTCGCGGCCAGCAGAGTTCGATACGCCTGATGCAAACTGCGCAACTGCTCCTTGGAAAACCCCCTGCGCTCCATGCCGACTTTGTTGATGCTGAAGGCATGACCTTCGCGCACTGCGGAGGTAAGTGAATACGGCAGCACATCCTGGGTGATGACAGTGCCACCGCCAATGTAAGCGTGTTGTCCGATGCGGCAATACTGATGCACCGGGCACAATGCACCGACAGTCACATAATCCTCCACCGTCACATGGCCCGCAAGCGTGGCCGCATTGGCCAGGATGCAGTGGTTTCCAATCTGGCTGTCGTGTCCAATGTGCGCGGAGGTCATGATGAGGCAATCGCTGCCCACCCGCGTTGTGCCGCCACCACCATGCGTTCCGCGCGAAATGGTGACGCATTCGCGAATCACATTGCGGTCGCCCATTTCCAGATGCGTCGGCTCATTTTTGTATTTCAAGTCCTGCGGAGCCACTCCAATCGCAGCAAAGGAAAAAATCCGATTTTCTTTGCCGAGCCGCGTGTGCCCGTCGACGACGACATGCGAGATAAGTTCGCAGCCTTCTCCGAGTTCCACCTGAGGACCGACGGTACAGTATGCCCCTACTTTGCAATGCGGCCCGATGATGGCCGTGCCGGCAACGATGGCCGAGGCATGCACAGCCGCAGTGGGATGAATGCCCACGCTTAGACTTCCGCCTCTGCGGCGGGATTGCCCGGTGCGCTCGCCGGACGCTGGCGCGGAACCATTTGCGAGGTCACAATTCCCTCGCAGGCCAGCTTGCCATCCACAAATGCCTTCCCCTGCATCCGCATCGCTCGACTGCGCCAGTTGAGCACGTCGATTTCCAGGCGAACCTGGTCTCCCGGAACCACGGGACGGCGAAAACGCGCCCGTTCCACGCCGGTAAAAACCAGGAGTTTCTCTGTGGGGTCCGCGGCCTCCATCATGACCAGAATGCAGCCGGCCTGCGCCAGCGCTTCCAGCAGCAGCACGGCGGGCATGATGGGAAAGCCGGGGAAATG